>JBEKVU010000082.1:0-11502 GCA_049513775.1 Candidatus Acidiferrum sp. | reverse complement strand
CAGTGGGTCAGGGCAATCCAGGCAATCAGGATCGCTGCCCAACTGCCGATTGCGAGCGCCGCCCGGGCCCGGGGTGACACCTGTTTCCGGATGGTGAAAAGGTCGCTCATATTTTGCGGGTCCCGATCAAGCTGACTAACTGCGATTCGCGTATACCTTGATGTCGGTGCGGCGGTTCTTTTCGCGCCCTTCGGGAGTGGCATTGGTGTCTAGCGGCCGGTCCGGACCATTGCCGGCAGTCTTCAAGCGGGACTCGGGAAAGCCATATTTTTTCATCAAATAGTCCTTCACTTGGTCAGCCCGCGCGTGCGAGAGCTCAACGTTGGCGCTGCGCGAACCCGTTGAGTCTGTGTTGCCCTCGATATCCACCACGGTATTTTCGTACGCGCGCATGGTGCTCGCCAGTTCGTCGACCACCGCGCGTGAATCGAGGCTCATCCGCGAGGAGTTCGGCGCAAAATAAATCGAGCGATGCTGCGTGGCCAATGGCACCGTACCCTTGGCTGGCTCCTTGTACTCGATGGGCGCTTCGGTCGAAGCGGTAGAAAAACTTCCGGATAATTTCTCAATGAATCGTCTGTCGAGCGTGTCTTCGGGATTCGTGGAATGCTTGATGATCAGCAGCTCTCGATACATGTCCTGAGCCATCTGAAAAATATTGGTGTAGTCCGAATTAGACCCCGGCGTTCCCATGATCGCTTTGTTGTCGGCGTAGTCCGCGAGCTTCACGCCACCGAGCATGGTCTTGGCCAGGTCAGAAGGAATGTTGAAGTCTTTCACGGCGCCAATCAGGTTGTAAGCGCGCGCCGGCTCCGTCTTAATGAACTCGACTCCCTGAAGCCAGCCCTGCGTAAATTTCAACAAGGTCTGTGGATGCTGTGCCGCGAAGCGATCGCTGACCACTAAAATATCCGCGATCAAGCGGTTCGCAACTTTCGTGTCGTAAATCTTTTTTGCACCCGGGCGCTTGGCTACCGCGTCGCTCATATCCGGATCCCAAGCCACGGCGGCATCGACTTTTTCCTGCGCAAAAAGCGTGGCCGGCTCGATACCGTCTTTCGTGTGGATGGCTTTGTTGAAAATTTCATTGCGCTGGGTGCTGTCGAGGCCGGAAGTCTTCAGCCCATTCCAAAGTAGAAAGTGCGAAGGAGTATAGGGCGCGAAAGCGATTGTTTTTCCGGCAAGATCCTCGATGCTGTTGATTCCTTGCTTGCCGATCACTCCGTCCGCCCCGCGCGACCAATCCACGATCAGAAAAGCGTGCGAACCGAAGCCTTTTTCCTTGAATTGCGCATAGTCCTTGGCGTAAACGTCCACGGTGGTGAGCATCACATCAACGTTGTCCGTCGCCAGCGCGGCCGCGCCATCGGTCCAGTCGTCAATAATTTTGAACGAAACCTTGAGCCCCTGTTTTCCAAAAATGGAGTCCTGTGCGGTGTCCAACCCGCCGTTGGCTACCAACCCCGCTGCACAACCCACCCAGATATTCACACGCACGCGAATCTCCGGGTCCGCATCTTTGCTTGACGAAACCGGGAGCACTAGCGGTTGGGTGGCATCGACTACTCCGCTATTTCCGCTAGCCGCCGCACTTTTCTTGCCGATGAATTTGTCCAAATCGATGAGGTTGTATCGATTCAGACTGTACCCCACGAGCGCCAACCCGATCAGGAAGATTAGTACCCATCCGCCTTTTTCAATTTTCACGGCCATCGCCTTCCTCCCCGCTCAAATCTGAGCGCCATATTCCAGCGCGTGCCAATCATATGTGGCTACAACTCGTTCGCTTAAGACGTGCGCTGCGGCTCTTTTCCGCCGATGGTCTTCTCCGTGGGCGTACTTGTGGCCGTGCTCGCAGGCGACGCGATGCCCATTTCAATTTTGAACTGCTTCACCAGTTCGTCAGCCTGGATCTTCTCGGCTTCTTCCTCGATTTTCACTTTTTGCTGGTCGACGTTACCCATCGCCATATCCATGCGTGCTTCGTTAACCGCGGTCATCTCCTCAATCTTCCGCACCATCTCGTCGTGCGTCTGGCTGATCCCGGCCACTTCAAATTGCTCCATCGCATCGGCAACCTTCTTTTGCCATTGCGCTCTGCGGTAGTCCGCGATGGCCGCCAGGGCTTCGTGGGTCTTGCGGTCCTTCTCGCGCAGGAACGCCTGTTTGACGGTCATCGCCTTGTCAAACGCCGCCCGGGCAGTGGCCAGTTGTCCCTGCGTTCTAGCCAGCGCGCCCTTCATCTGCTCCAGTTGCAGTGCAAAGCTGCCGGCCAGATCGTCGCGGTTGGCCTGAATAGCCGCCTTCACCTTGGCGGTGAGGTTGGCGTAATCTGTTTTGTATTTCGCTTCTTCCTTTTCAAGTAGCGTCACGTTGGCTTTCACCATCGCGATGCTTTCGTTCATCCGCGGCACCTGGTCGTTCATGTCGCGGATATTCTGTTGCAGAATCAGCTCCGGATCTTCCGCCACCGAGATGAAAAATCCTACGAATGACCGGAACACCCTGGAAAGTCGTGCCCACATAATCGTCCTCCGTTTAAGACTTTTTCGCGGTCTTGGAAACTGGTAAACCCGCTGGCAGATCGCCCGTGGAAATGGGATTTTCCGATACGAAATAACCCACGGTCTCGGCAATTTTCTTCTCTTCTTGCTGCTTCTTCAGCCGCCAACCAGTAACGCGCTCCTTCTCGCGCGCGATTACCTCGTTGTTGGCCTGAATTTTCGCACGCTGCTCCGTCACGTAGCGGTCAATGTCCGCCTGCAGATCAGCGTTCTCTTTGCTCTTGGCGCTTTCCAGTTCTTCCAGCGCCCGTTGTTGCACCCGCTCGTAGCCATCGAGCGCGCGGTCCCGGTAGATCGCATCTTGGATCACGTCTTTGATATTCACTTCCGCCGCTTCCAGTCCAACCAGCACGGAAGACCGCTTCACATCCGATGGCAAGGAACGAATGTGTTCGCTCTCCATCATTTGGGCGACGCGAAGTATCGAGTATCCATGCGGCGCTTCCGGAATTTCCGCCGCACGATAAATCTCTTCAAAAGAGGTGGGTTCGGAAACTGGTTTGGTGAACTGCGGCTCGGCGGCCATCCCGGCGGCGATTTCCGCGACGCTTTGTGCCGCGTTTTTGGCCGCAGGAACCAGGGGTTGCGCGCCGCTTTCTTCGTTAGCGGCATCCCCTTGGACGCTGACAAAATAGTTGTACCACTTCTTCGTCATGGTAGCTCCGCTGACACACAAGACCCACGGCGCGATCTGCGCTCCACAATTTCCGAGGAGTTGGCTAGGCCTTTGCTGCGCCTCGGACCGTACTTCCGCCTATAGTGTTTGTCAATTGTTCCATAGCCTTCGACATCGCTCGCAGTCTCGCCAATCTTTGTTTCGCGCTGGTAACGCCACTTGAGTCCTTCTTAGCACCTTCATTTAAGCCCACAAATACGAGTTGCGCAATTCATGGATGATGATACGATTCCTGTTCAAAATGAACGCGTCCGTGAACATGTAACTCGCTCGATGCAAAGAACTTGAGGTGCTCGTGCCGGCCGATGACCTCTCCACCATCCTCAGTCGCGCGGTAGACGCTAAGTCCGAATACGACACCCGTCTGCTCGCACAACAGCTGGGCACCAACTATCGCTCGCTAATGTACTGGCTGCGCGGTGAACGGCAGATTCCCGCCTATTTGATCCCGCAAATCTGCGTGCTCCTAAAAACCTATGAACCACTGGACTTTCTGGAGAGTCAGGCCGGCCGCGTGGCCTACAAGATCCCGGATTCCAATCTGACCTCGGGGAAGGAAATGCTCGCCGTCTCGGGCCTTTTAAAAGAGGTCGGCGAGGCGCTCGCCAGCGTGGCGGCTACCTTGGCCGATGGCAACGTCGAAGAAAATGAACTCAACGAGACGGTGCCCAAACTTGAGGGCGTCATCCAGGAATGCGCTTCTTTGAAATACTTGCTTGAAGACCTTTGCAGGAAACGAAAGAAGAAAACAAAACGTTGAGCGCCAATGTAAAGCGCAAAGCTCGGGGCTAGGCGGTCTCCGGGCACACGCTGTCGACCTGGATCGCGAGACTCGAAAACCGCTGCGGCTTGGTATATCGCCTACTAAGGTGCGCGATCATGGCTTCCTCGGGTGTGCCTTTAGACTGACCCTGCACGAGTTCAAGCAACGGCCGGTGATGGTCCAAAGGCCAGCGTTTCTTTTCATGGTGCGTGTAGTCGATGGCTTGATGCGCAAAAAGAATCGGAACCAGCGCATTCAAAACCTTCTCAAGATAGCTGTTCCCGCTGTAACCCCAAATCGCGCGATGAAACTCCAGGTCGAGCGCGGCCGCCGCAATTTCCGAGCCGGACTTCCAGTTCTCCATTGTCTGAACCAACCCCGCCAGATGCTCATCAGCGGCGGCCGAATAATGAGCGCGGCATAGCTTGAGGGCTTCGGCTTCCAGTATGACGCGTAGACTGTTGATCTTCGCGCATTCTTCTTCGCTCAAGAGCGTGACGAACATGCCACGGCGTGGAGAATTCATTACGAGCCCTTGCTCCTGAAGTTGCAGCAAGGCTTCACGCACCGGGATACGGCTCACTTTGTAGTGGCGGGCTAACTTGCTCTCGTTGAGACGCTCTCCGGGCCTGTACTGGCCGGAGATAATGGCGCGCTGCAGGACTTCGACAAGGTGAGACTTGACGGTTCGGAAGGGCAGTTCGAGCGCGGCGCTATCCGAGATTGTCTGATCGAAGCTGGCGTGTTCGAGGCTCAATCTGCATATTGTATACTATTTTGTGCTTGCCTAAGCAAGGCGACCCCACATACAATCCTCTTTTCGCATACTGTATGCACTTTTGCCACCCTACCTCCCCGTTCCCCCCTCTCGCTACCTCCCTTGCGAGGACGAAGGCTTGAAGATCTCGCGTCTAAAAACGGCAGTCGTAGAGGGCAACTTCGACTGGACCTTTGTCCGCCTCGAGACCGATGAGGGCCTGCGCGGCCTCGGCGAGTGTTTCTTCGCTCCCGGACTAACCGCCATGCTGCGCTCGCTCGAGCCACTGCTGCTCGGCGAGGATCCGCGTGACGTGCACCGTTTATTTCGCAAATTGCAGTTAGCGACCTCTGGCGCGGGCTCCGTGGCAGGGATCATTTATAACGCCATTAGCGGCATCGAGGCGGCACTGTGGGATGTAGCCGGACAAGCGCTCGGTGTGCCCATTTATCGTTTGCTGGGCGGAAAATTCCGCGACCAGGTTCGCATTTACGCCGATTGCCATGGCGGCGAAGCCCTGGAGAGCCTCGACGAGATTTTGCGTTCGAGGCCCGCTTCCTGGGCCGGCAAGAATTCCGGGCACAAAACCAAAAATTACTATGGCGAAAGCCGCGATGAGCCCCCGGCGTCACCAGAGGCGTACCGTCTCCAGGCGCTGGCCAAGCGCGCGGAAGGTTTTACGGCGCTGAAATTTGATTTGGACGTGCCCGGCACCGAGGGCTTTGATTTGCACAATCGTGTGCTGACCAACCGCGGTATCGATCACATGGTGAGCTTGATCGGCGCAGTCCATGATGCCGTAGGCAAGGACACCGACATCGCGGTGGATTGTCATTGGCGGTATAACGCCAGCGACGTGATAAAGATTGCCCACGAGCTCGAACCTTTTCGCCTGCTGTGGCTGGAAGATCCGGTGCCGCCGAGCAATGCCTCAGCATTGAAAGAAGTGAGTTCGCGGGTACGCGTGCCGATTGCCACAGGCGAGAATCTTTTTCTGTTTGAAGGTTTTCAGGAAATTATCGCCGGGCATGCGCTGAGCGTGGTGACCCCGGACGTGCAAAAAGTGGGTGGTTTGGCCGTGGCACAGAGCATCGCCCAGTTTGCCGACGTGCATACCATGCCGGTGGCACCGCACAACATCAGCAGCCCGGTAGGCACCCTAGCATCGGCGCATCTCTGTGCGGCAATACCAAATTTCCTGGTGCTGGAATATCACGCGTCGCAGGTGCCGTTCTGGAATGATTTGGTAGAAGGGTTGCCAAAGCCCTTGATTCAAAACGGTCATATCAAGATTCCGGAACTTCCGGGGCTGGGCGTGACGCTGAACGAAGAACTAGCGCGCCGCTATGCGCGCAAAGACGAACCCTTTTTCGCATAAGCGAAAGAAGATTGCAGCTTCTAGCCGGAGCATACGACGCTATGTCGCTCGAAAAACTTGCCGTGCTGAGCAAAATCACGGAGTGCGGACTGGTAGCGGTAATCCGTGCGGAGAATGCCAAGCAGGCCGCGCATATCGCCGAGGCTTGCGCCGCGGGCGGCATTGTGGCGCTCGAGATCACCTACACGGTGCCCGGAGCAACGGCGGTGATCGAGCATCTGGCAAAAGAGTTTGCGGGCCGGATTTTGCTCGGCGCAGGCACGGTACTGGACCCAGAGACCGCGCGCATCGCGATACTTGCAGGCGCGCATTTCGTGGTTAGCCCCGCGCTTAATGCCGAGACCGCGCGTCTTTGTAATCGCTATCAGGTGGCGCATATTCCCGGCGCCGGAACGACCGCTGAAGTGGTGGCCGCGATGGAGTGCGGCGCGGAAATTGTGAAGGCCTTCCCCGGAGAGATCCTCGGCCCGGCGTTCGTGAAAGCCATGAAGGGCCCACTGCCGCAGGCGGCGCTGATGCCGACCGGTGGCGTGACGCTCGAAAACGCTGGGGAATGGATCAAAGCGGGAGCCGTCGCCCTCGGCGTGGGCGGGCATCTCACGGCGGGCGCCAAAACTGGCGATTTTTCGTCGATCACCAGAGTCGCTCGGCAGTTCGTCGAGAAAATCAAAGAAGGACGCTCCGCATGACCCCGCCATCGACGAACGCTGCAAAACCTTGGAAGTCTGATGACGAGCTTTTTGCCCTGGTGCAGCGCGAACTGTTTACCTGCGTCGTCGGCGATGTGATGGACAAGCTTGACCTGCAACACCAATTTCTGCCGCCGCAAATTCAGCCGTTGCGGCAGGATATGGTGGTGATTGGCAGGGCCATGCCGGTGCTGGCGGCGGATGTGTTTGTGGAAAAAATTGCCGGCAGCGCGAACCCGCTGATGAACAAACCCTTTGGGCTAATGCTGGAAGCGCTAGACGATTTGCGCACGAACGAAATCTACGTCAACACCGGATCGTCGCCACGGAATGCTCTTTGGGGCGAGCTGATGAGTACGCGCGCGGCCAAGCTCGGTTGCCGGGGCGCGGTGCTGAACGGTTACGTGCGAGATACGAAAGCTGTTCTGAAGATGAATTTCCCGACGTTTGGCTTCGGCTCATACGGGCAAGACTCGGCGCCACGCTACAAGGTGGTGGACTTTCGCGTGCCGGTGGAAATTGGCGGGGTGCGTGTGCGCCCCGGGGATATTCTTTTTGGAGATATCGACGGCGCGTTAATTGTGCCTCGCGAGGCCGAAGAAGACGTGTTCGTTCGAGCGCTCGAAAAGGCGCGGGGCGAAAAACTGGTCCGGAAGGCCATCGAAGAAGGTAGCAGCGCCGTGGAAGCGTTCGAAAAGTACGGAATTATGTAGCTATTTGCAGCTGGGGAGAGACCGACAGTGACTTCCGGCCCGCCATCGCGCGCACAACAGGTACGGAGCTTTCTGCAGCAGAACCATCTGCGCGCCTGGCTCGCCTGGCGCCCGGACGAGTTGTTGATGCTTTCGGGATATTTTCCGGCGTGGGGCGCATCGCTGCTGATTTATTTTGCGGACGCCGAGCCGGTACTTTTCGTTCCGCTGCTTGAGCCACGCGACCACCTTCCGTCCGGTCTTCGAGTAGCGGAATATCCCTGGGGCGACATCAAATGCGCCGATCCTTATGCGGCTCTGGTTTCGGCGGCCGCCGCTGAGCTTGCCAAGGCTAACGCAAACGCCGACCAAGTGGGCATGAACCCCTCGGCAGCGCGTGCTTCTTTGCCCATCAACTCCGCCGAGCAAATGCCGTTGCCAGAGGATTTCGCGACGCTATTCACTGCGTGGTCTGTGGGAGGCAACGCTGCGGCGCGCGCGGGCTTCGCGAATCTTTATCTGCTAAAAACACGGGAAGAGATAGCGGCCATTCGATTGGCGAATCAGGTCGCAAATATTGGACTACGCGCTTTCGCGGAAAACCTGCAGCCGGGAGTTTCCGAGGCGGAAATCGCTGCGTCGGTGGAATCCGCGATCACCCGGCAAATCGGCCAAAACGGCGTTTTCCATTCGCGCGGCTGGGCCATGGTGCAGTCCGGCCCGAACAGCGCGGAAGCCGGGCGATTCAATCGCTCCTCAGGGCGACGCCTCCAGAACGGTGATTTGGTTTCGATCGAGCTGGCGACCTGCGTTAACGGCTATTGGAGCGACCTGACGCGCACCGAGGCTGTGGGAACAGTCGGCGGCGAGGCGGCGGAGATTCTCTCACTCGTGCGAGAAGCTCAGCATGCAAGTCTCGCAGGCATCCGGCCCGGCGCCGTGGCCGGAGACATTGACGCATTAGCGCGGGACAAAATCGCCGCCAAGGGTTTTGCTTCTTTCTTCACCCATCACACCGGACACCACGTGGGGTTTCGCTATCACGACCCGGGATTTCTGCTCTTTCCCGGAGAATCCGCCGAGCTGGAATCCGGCATGGTGCTGACGGTCGAGCCCGGGGTGTACGTTCCGGCGCGCGGCTGCGGGGCGCGAATCGAGGACAACGTAGTGGTCACAGAGACGGGCCATGAAGTGCTTTCGCGCACTGCGGGAAACGCGTACCCATGATCAGCATCGATCTGTCCGGAAAAACCATCCTCGTTACGGGCGCCTTAGGGGCCATTGCCGAACACGTGACGCGCAGGCTGGCCGCCAGCGGCGCCAACTTAGTTTTGACGGATATCAAAGCGCAAGACGAAGCAAAGCTCTTGCTCGACGCCTGGCAGATTCCGCCATCTGCATATTTCTATCGCTCCGCCGACATCACGGATTCGGCACAAGTAAACAGCGTGGTCGATGCCGCGTTCGAGCGCTTTGCCAACATGGACACGGTGATCGGCCATGCCGGCGGGTGCGGGCTGCACCCCTTCGCCAGCACCTCCGAGCAGGATTTCGCGCGCATCTTCCAATTCAATTTCTTTGCGCAGACCTATTTGGCGCGATCGGTGCTGGCGCACTGGACGCGACGGAACATCGCGGGTCACCTGATTTTCACCTCTTCATATGTGGCGCGCATGCCGCACTCGCAGATTTCGTCGTACGCTTCGGCAAAGGCGGCGCTGGAAAATCTCGCGCGCAGCCTTGCGCTGGAATATGCGGCCACGGGCATTCGCGTGAACGTCGTTTCGCCGGGCAACGTGGCGGCGGGAAGTTCACTGAAAGTATTCGCAGAAGACCCGGCGTACCGCGATTTCGTGCTGCGCGTTTCGCTCGGGCGAAGAAACACCCCGGAGTCCGTGGCCAACGCCTTTGTATTTCTATGCTCGCCACTAGCCAGCGAGATCAACGGACAAATACTCAGCCCCGATTACGGCGGCGGCATCGGAAATCGCCTGTGAAGATCGGTCTTGGGTTGTATCGTCACATGCTGACGCGTGACTACTACGATTTCGCACGCCAAGCCGGCTGCACCCACGTGGTGGTGCATCTGGTGGATTATTTTAATCAAGGATCCTCCAATCCTCGAAACAATCAGCCCAGCGCGGGGAAATACGAAGCCTGGGGAGTAGCCGGCGATCCACAGCGGCTTTGGACCGTCGCCGAGCTCGCGCAGCTGCGCGCCGAGATCGAGTCTGCCGGATTGATTTTAGCCGCAATCGAAAATCTCGACCCCGCGCACTGGCACGACATTCTCTTGGATGGGCCGCGGCGCGCGGAGCAGATCGAAAAAGTAAAAACCATTATTCGCCGCATGGGCGAAACGGGAATTCCCGTGCTGGGATACAACTTCAGTTTGGCAGGGGTTTGCGGGCGCGTGACTGCACCGCTCGGTCGCGGCGACGCGATCACCCTTGGGATGGATGGACCGGCTGAAGAAGTGCCCGTTCCGAATGGCATGGTCTGGAACATGACCTACGACGTCGACGCGCCTGCCGGCACGTTACCCACGATTTCACACGAAGAATTGTGGCGCCGGCTGCAACGATTTTTGGAAGACTTGATCCCCGTGGCCGAAGCCTCCGGCGTGCGTCTGGCGGCGCACCCCGATGATCCTCCGATGCCAACGATGCGTCAGCAACCGCGCCTGGTGTATCAGCCGCACATGTATCAGCGCTTAATCGACCTTGCTCCCAGCCGGTCCAACGCGTTGGAACTGTGCGTTGGAACAATGGCCGAAATGACCGAAGGCAACATATACGACGCGATAGAGCGCTATTGCCGGCAAGACCGGATTGCCTACATCCATCTGCGCAACGTAGTGGGGAAAGTGCCGCACTATCGCGAGACGTTCATCGACGAAGGCGACGTGGATATGCTGCGCATTCTCGCCATCCTTCATGAGCATCACTTCGACGGCGTGGTGATTCCCGACCACACGCCCCAGATGACCTGCGCCGCGCCCTGGCACGCGGGCATGGCGCACACGCTCGGTTTCATGCTCGCGGCGAAGGCGGCTCTCGAAGCTCCGCGAAGCTCAGTCGTCGAGCGGGAACGAACGCAGCAATGAGCGCCCACGCGTCGCATGAAGTGCGCTCGCCGGATGCTGTCTCTCGACTTCCACTCGTTATTGCCGCAATCGTTTCCACTCTCGGCGGAGTGCTTTTCGGCTACGACAATATCGTCATCAGCGGGGCAATTGGTTACCTCAGCCGGTTATTCCATCTGGACGCGGCAGGCATCGGTTGGGCGGCGGGTTGTGCCCTGGTGGGATGTGTTGTCGGCTGCGCGGCAGCGGGAGCCGTAGCGGATTTTCTGGGCAAGAAAAAAGGACTCGCGTTGTGCGCGCTATGCTTCGCGCTGTCCTCGGTAGGCATGCTCTTTGCGAACGACCTTCACCAATTCGTGCTGTGGCGGCTGATTGGCGGTCTGGGCATCGGCGCGGCGTCCGTGATCGCCCCGAATTATATTGCCGAGATTGCGCCCACGGCGGTGCGCGGCCGCTGTGTAACGCTATATCAATTGGGCATCGTAGGGGGCATTCTCGCCGCCGTGTTTGTCAACCTGTTGCTTCAGCGCCTAGGCGACGAAGCATGGAATATTTCCATCGGTTGGCGCTGGATGTTCCTCGCAGGTGTGGTACCGGCGATGCTATTTGGCGTGATGATCGTTCCGGCAGTGGAAAGCCCGCGCTGGCTGATGAAGATGCGTCGCCGCGCCGAAGCCACGGAAGTGTTGATCAAGCTGAATGGCGCTCAAGCCGCCGCGCGCGAAGCGGCCGATATCGAGATGTCCCTTGCAGTAGAAGATGGTCACATCTCCGAACTCTTCACCGCGTTTCGCCGTCCTCTGTTGCTGGGGGTCATGCTCGCGGGCTTGCAACAGATCAGCGGAATCACCCCGGTCTTTTCCTTTTTACCAGAGATTTTTCGTGCAGCGGGAAGCGC
>JBEKVU010000081.1:0-11524 GCA_049513775.1 Candidatus Acidiferrum sp. | reverse complement strand
CCAACCTGGTTGGCGTCCATGAAGCAGGGATCGCACATCATGTTGCAGCGATTGGTCAAATCCACGGTGAGCACCGAGCCGCGACCGTAGCGCACGGTTGAAGAGCCGTGCTTGTGCAAGTCTTCGTCGTTGTGCGCGGGAATATCGCGCCCGGGATACTGCTTCTCAATCCAGTTCAGCCATTTGGAGTCAATGGCCATCATGTCTTCATAGTGGCCGTGCAGCGGGCAGTCTTTAACCATCCAGACTTGGCCATCGCGTTCGATAATCTGCGCTTTGATTTCGCCGATTTTCTCGCTCATCAAATCGCGCCAATCCTTTTTGCCGGCGATGATGGCTTCGCGCGCTTCTTTGACGCACGCGGGGCACAGCGAATCGGTTTGCCGCGGGAATCCCAAAGTGGGCTTGGTCTTTTCCCAAGACTTCAGCAGCGGCTTGTCCGACCATTGCGGCGTGACCGACGGATTCGGATTCTTTTTGTTGAAATGCTGAATGGTGTCGAAGGTGAATCCAGCGGTCTTGCAAATCGCCCAATCGATGCTGCGGAAAAACTGCGTGCTTACGCGGTTTGCCATGAAACTCTACCCTCCAATTTCGAAAGTGCGTGCCCAGTACGAAAGTACTTGTAGTGCCGCAACCGGTGGTTCTAAAGGTGGTGCAAAAAGTAGTGCAAATTTAGGTGCGAAAAAGGAGCCTCAACTGCCCCCAAGGCTCGCGTTCTGAATAGCCCCAACGTACCATGTCGCCCCGGTACGTCAAATAAGTCTTTCGACGACTATAGTTTGAAGGTAAAGGGTGCGCGACGCCAGCGGGATACGCCGAATGGTGAAAATCCCTACTTGAACGGTATTCTAGGGGTACCAGACGGGTTTTGTCACCCGGGCAAAGGGCGGCCAAAAGAGCGTTACTCCTAGGGCATCCGGCTTTAGGTTTTGCCCATGCCGGCAGGTTTATTCATTGAGCGAGGGACGCAGCACGGAAATCACAAAATGCGCGAAGTGCGAAGCGCCTTCATCGAGCTGCAGCCAGCGTACCACGCAGTGCTCGGCAAGATATTTCCCCACCCGCGCTTCGGGAATTCCAAGATGCTCGGCCAGTTGCGGCTTGATCGATTCTGCGCCGCGCCGCGTGGTGCCCCCGCGCAAGAGATTGCCAACAGCGATGCGCAGGGTCTGGCAAGCCTCCACGTAGTAGTAGCTCGTCAAATCCGAATCCGTCAGCACAAAAACGCCGGGTCCCACGGGCGCGCCAAGCGCGTCGTCGAGTTTTACCGGCTCGCAGGTAAGCAAGCGCCGAAACTGATTTTCCAGCAAGCTGAGACGGGATGAAAGACCGGGATCGCCGTAGCGCCCCTTGACGCTTGGCGCGCTGACGTCCGATGGAGCATCCACGGGCAGCGGAGGAACCGGGCGCCGTATCGTCAGCCCTGGACCGGAGGAGGCCTCTTCGGGGAGCGCCGAGGATTCGATCGCCCTTCGCGGCAGAGCGTGACCCGTGCGGCCCGAGCCGCGCGCCGGTTCGCGTCGTGGAGCAGCGGGAATGGGCGAGGCGACCGCTGGTTCGGCACCGGAAGTCGCGGGGCCTTTGCGGCGATTGCGTCCTCCGCGGCGTCCGCGGCGGCGGCGTTTCGATTCGGCGGCCGTGGCCGAAGCAGCGGGCGGAGAAGTTGCGTCCGTGGCCGCCTGCACTTCGCTGCTTATGGCCATCACGGATTCAAACACTTCCGCGTTTTGCTGAAACGGCAGCCCAGGCTCGGGCATGGTCAAAGGCACGGACGCCAATTTTTCCGTATCGTGCGTATCGGACTTGGCCTTCTCCGCACTATCGGCAGAATCCTTCGCGCCGCGGGCCGCATGGCTGCGCGGTTTGCTTGCCGCGGCGGCTTCTTCGGCCTTGGCCGCCTCGAGCGAACCCGCGGGAATCTCGCAACCGAGCCGCACCGCTGACTCGAGCGCCTTGGTTTTCCAGTCGGCGCGGCGAAAACGCTCGGCGGCGGAAACGTACCATTTGCCGGCGTCGGCTGACGCCCCGGCAGTTTCAAAATGGCGTGCTAGTTCGAACGCCACCATGGCGTCCTGCGTTTTTTCGTAAAGATTGCTCAGCTGTGCCGCGGGGTCCTTGCTAGTGCGGGCGCGGCGAATGCGGGCAGTAATCTGTTTCCAGTCGGCCATACGATGCCCGGCATTGTAGCAGCGGACGGGGCGAACGACCAGCAAACTCCTGCCCCGGAGCTGCCCAAAAAAATTGCCGTGGGTACTCTTTGCCGATTGACGAGGCCAAAGAGCATGAGTATGCTCACCTTAGGCCGGCCCAGGCTGGAGAAAACTATGGGATTCGTGCGCGAAGTCGGCAGGGCAATGACCGCCGCCACTATGGTGGCAGGAATGCTGGGGGCACCGCTGTGGGCGGCGCCGAGTTCAGAATTGGGAGTGGTGGTGTACGCGGATCGCGCGCGTGTTGGCCTGGCCGCCGCTTCCGTGGGTAGCACGGTATTTAGCGGAGACCAACTCAGTACCGAGCCTTCCGGAAGCGTGCAAATCCGCGAAGGTGCGGCGCGCTTTCTGCTGGCCAGCGGCGGCGTGGCCACGCTCTCTAACGATGGGGCGCAGCCGGGCGCTACGTTAACTTCCGGAACCGCCACATTTTCCACGGCGAACGCGAAAGCGTTCACGTTGCATTTTGCGGATGCGGCCATTCGCCCGAACACCGATGAGCCTACGGTCGGGCAAGTTTCCGTTCTTGGTCCGAAAGAATTGATTGTGAAGAGCACGCGCGGCGCACTGGCGTTTACGATTGCCGGCGAAACGCGGGTCATCCCGGAGGGGATGGCGTATCGCGTGATTCTCGATCCCACGCCCGCCGAAGCAGCGGCCGCGCCTGGTGCGGGTGGCAGGTCTTCGCAAGCGCCGGCGACTGCCGGTTCCAGCAAGTTTGTATGGTATGCCGTCGGTGTGGTTGCCGTGGTGACCGCGCTAGCAATACACGCGGCGCTGGAGAGCCCGGATCGTCCTTAATCGGGTACTTGCGACAAAGTAGTTGCGATAAAAAAGGTAGTTGCGATAAAAAAGTCGAGCAGCAGAAAACTTGAGCCGTAAAAAAAGTTGAAGCCGTAAAAAGCTAAGCCAGCCCAGCCTATGCTAAAAATACGAGCAGTCCTCGCGGCCACGATATCGGCAACGGTATCCCTGGCCAACTTCGCAGTACCCGTGTCGGCGGCCACCGCCCCACAACTCGGCATCATTGTTTTCGCGGATCACGCGCGCGTCGGCCGAGCTCCCGCGTCCGTGGGCAGCACGGTGTTCGGCGGCGATGAGCTGAGCACCGATGCCACGGGCAGCGTGCAAATTCGCGCCGGCGCGGCGCGCTTTCTGCTCGCCAATGGCGGCGATGCTATGCTCTCAAGCGACGAGACCGCTCCGGCGGCCACCTTGATCGCCGGTACCGCTACATTTTCCACGGCCAACTCCAAAGCCTTTACAGTGCGCTTTAATAACGCCGCGATTCGCCCGCATACCGATGAGCCGACGGTTGGCCAAATCTCTGTGGTTTCTGCGAAGGAATTAATTGTGAAGAGCACGCGCGGCGCGCTGGCCTTCACCGTGGGTGGCGAAACGCGACTCGTAGCCGAAGGCGCGGCGTATCGCGTGATTCTCAATCCCACGCCCACCGAAGCGGCTTCCGCGGCGGCTCGCGCGCGCACCGATGCGTCGCAGCAGCAGCCAGGAGTCCAACGCGCCGGCGAAGTTTCTCGCGTGATTCCCACCGTAACCATCGAGCGCGACGGAAAAGACCTGGGCGCCACGGCGAGCACGGTGGTGGCTTGGAATGACCAAATCGATACTGTGGCCAATGCTCGGGCTCGTGTGGGGCTGGACGATGGCTCGGTATTGAACGTCGGCTCGGACTCGGCAATGCGCGTGGTGAAGCACGATGCCGGCGCGCAACAAACTGAACTGGAGCTGACCTACGGCAAGCTGCGCACCAGGGCACAGAAAATTGTCAAGACCAACGGAAAATTTGAAATACGCACCGGGGCGGGAATCGCGGGCGTGGTGGGCACGGATTTCTACGTTGGTTACGATCGCACGCCGGGCGTGATGACGGTCATGGTGTTTGAAGGCCTGGTGCGCGTCTGCAATCTCACGGGCGCGTGCGTGATCCTCAGGCCCGGAGAGATGACCACCGTACACAACGATGGCACCCCGCCGCTTGCGCCAATACCCACGCCGCTCGATGCCGCCACCAACGCCGCAGCGGATACTGACGATGGCGGAGAAGCCGCCACGACGACAGCACCGTCATCGGCCGCGCAAAGCGGAACGACGGCCGAGCGGCGGAGCGGCGGCGGAGCAGGACATTCTCCCGTCGGAGCGGGCAGCAGCACCTTTGTGTGGTACGCCATCGGTGTCGTAGCCATCGTGACGGCCGTCTCGCTACACAAAGCCTTCGAAAGTCCGGACCGTCCTTAATTTTTCCGGGTCGTTCACAACCTCAATATCCATGGTCCTAATTCGGTCGGCGGATATTGTGTGGTTCACCGGTTTTCTATCCGAACCGAGCGCGGTTCTTTTTTCTCAGATCACAGCAACTACTTCGACTTCGACCAGCGCGTCTTTGGGCAGGCGCGCTACTTCCACGGTGGAACGTGCCGGGGGCGCCGCGGAAAAATAACGGGCGTAGACTTCGTTCATTGCCGCAAAATCGGTCATGTTTTTCAGAAACACCGTGGTCTTGATCACGTGGGCCATTTTCGAGCCGGCGGCTTCCACGATGCCCTTCACATTTTCCATGGTGCGTTCGGTCTGCTGGGCGATGTTTCCCGCGGTCATTTCACCGGTTTTCGGATCGAGCGCGATCTGGCCGGATACGTAAAGAAATCCGTTGACGCGCACGGCTTGCGAATAGGGCCCGATGGGTTTTGGACCGCGATCGGTTAGAACGATGTCTCTCATGGTGTGGCTCCTTGAAGGGCTGCTGACGAAACGCTTGATTCTTTGCGGCCCGTGACGGCCGCAGCCGTGGAATTCTCATAGCGCGCGCGGAAATCGGCCGGAATGCCCGGGTGCTTCATCCACAAACGCACAAATTCGGCGACGTTTTGGTGCGTCTCCTGTTCAAACGCGGCGATCAAATCGTCCAACTCAAAACCGCGGCTGGCGCGAGCATAAAGCATGTGGCCGATGGCATCGTGAAAAACTTTCGCGCCGTAGCGATCCTGCAACCCATAGAAAAAGAGGAGGCTCTTGGCGCGCAGCAATTGGCGAGCTTCGGCTGCGCCGTTGCCATCGTTGGAGGTCGCGGCGGCGGCGTTTGCGCCGCGGGCCGAAGCGGTTGCCGCGGGCAGTGGCGCCGTGCGAGGGTTCGCGGAAAACAGCCGCAAAGCGTGACGAACCGTCTCGCCGCGCACCTGCGGACCTTCGATTTCTTCGCGGCTGCGCGCCGCCGCAAAAATGGGCAGCACGGAAAGCGGTTCGGCCTGCTCGAAAAAGCCTGGGTTGCGTCCGTATCCCAGCCAACTGGCGGCCAGCGAGGGCGCGGCCGCGGCCGCCAGTTTTGGCGCGCCCTTGCTCACGTCAACCATTACGCTGTCGGAAGAGGCAAGTTCCGCGGATGGTCGGTTGGTGGCATCTTCGTCAAGGAGCGTGGCGGCGGAACGCAAATGCGAGACGCAGCCATCGGGAAGCGGGCACTCCACAATCCAGAACGCCGTTACGCGGCTGGCCGGCGCTCCGAAGATGGAATTGTAAACGTCGATGGTGCGCGCCAACTCTTTGCTGGCTTGCTGCAAAACACCGGAATCGCGTGACGCACGGCTCCAGAGAATAATTTTTTGATGCGGGTCGCGAATCTCTTTGGCGGAATAGCGCCCCGCGACCACAAAGGGATAGCGATCCGCGACGGTCTGCGAGGCGCGGAACGATTGCATATTATTCTTGCCATCACGCGAAGTTTTTTTCAGCGTGCCGCTGCTGTGAACCAGAAATCCCGCCGGGACATCGATCGTCAGCTCCCACCTTTTTGGCGGCACACCGCCAAATCCAAAGAGTCCGCGAATTTGCGGCAGCTCCGGACTCCAGCCCTCCGCGGGTAAATAGAAGGCGTCGGAAACAAAGCTGAGGCTGGCGGCGTCCGCGGTGGACGGCAGAATGTCGTAGGCAATATGCAGTGCGTGCGCCACATCGACGGGCCAAGGGGACGCCAAACGAACTACCGAGTTGCGTGAACGCCCGGGCAACAGCTCCGTCGCAATGTCCGCGCCATCCCATTGTGTGACTGCCGGACTGATGTGCAGTCGGCGTTCTGCGGGCAGCAAAATTTCCAGTTCGCAGATGGGGCGGTCGCCGGTGTTGCGCAAGTGGTATTCGGCGTCAATGTGGATGCTTTGTGCCGCCTGGGTGAACTGCACGCGAATTTCCTGCTTCTCCACCACGTAGCCGGGCCCGAGCGGGGCGGCGCAGGAGCTGGCCCATAGGGCGCAGAGAACCAGCAGAGTGCAGGACGACAGGCCGGGTTGGAAGCGCAGCCGCAACGCCCTTGATTGTATCGAGTAATTCCGGGGAGCTAAAGCACGGCGTGTCGCGAAGCAAACCTACTGGCGTCTGGCGCGGGTGCGTACGAAATCGGTGTTGGCGTGATTGCGCTTGGCCGTGCGGGCGGCCACTTCTTTTTCCGCCTGTTCGTCGGTCATGCCTTCGTTGACGTATTCGAGAATTTGCCTTTCTGAGACGCCGGTGTTCTTCAGTTGGCCAATCACCGCGCTTGAAAGCGTGGGCTGGCCCTCCTGCAGGCGAGCAACGAGCGTTTGCACCGTGGGTGCGGAGAGCCCGATCAGTTTCAGGGTGATGGCTTCGGTGCTGATGGTATCGAGCTGGTCGGACTGGCCCATATTGAGAACGTCTTGCTCTGTGTAACCCGCGCCGATGAGGTTGCTGGCGGAATCGCCGCTGCTGAAGGAATGGTGGTGCGCGCGCGCGTCGTTCACCAACGCGAGGCAAGTTTCGTCACTCAGTCCCAGATTCTTAACCTTCAGGATCTCCGGAATTTCGCTGTCGCTGATCTGCAGCTTTTTGAGTTGAGCGACGGTGCTCGAAGAGAGACCGGACTGCTCGAGCGGAAGATAATTGACCGTCGGACCCTTCTGGCAGCCCGCGGCCAGCAAGCCACCGAGAACGAGGCTCAATACGGGCGTGAGATAGAAGCAACGCATAGCCTTATTCTAGGCGCTCAGCAGCCTGGGTTGGCGGGGCTGTGTTTTGCGCGATACCGGACGAACGTACAGGTGCGGCGCAAATGGTGAAGTGCGCGCGCTTAGGATAAGCAGGCCGAACTAAAGTTCGGCACCTACACGAGCGCGGTTAGTTGGGGGCGGAGCCTTCGCCGGGTTGGTAGACCCGTTCTACGCCGAAGACGCCGTTGATGCGGCGGATGTTGACGAGGATGGATTCGAGCTGGCGTTTATCGGCGATTTCCAGGCTGGCTTCGATGCGGGCATTCAATTTGTCTGGGCGGCTCTGCAGATTCTGGATGTTGGAGCCGGCGCCGCTGATGACCGCGGTGATTTCGGCGAGGAGCCCGGCGCGGTCTTTGGCACGAATGGAGAGTTGCACGGGGAAGGTGGAAGCGCTGTCGCCGCCCCACTCAACGGCGATGCGACGTTCGGCTTGATACAAGAGGTTTTGCACGTTGGGGCACGTCTTGGTGTGCACCGCCACGCCACGGCCACGCGTGATGTAGCCGATGATTTCGTCGCCGGGAATGGGGTTACAACACTTGGCGCGATAGACGAGCAGATCGTCCTGGCCCTTGACGACCAGTGGAGCTTCGCCAAAGCCCAGCATGCGCTTGACGGTTTTGACCAGCGTAGGCTTGGCGTCCGAGGTTTCGGCGGGTTCTTCTTTCGCGGTCTCGCCAAAGACGCGAGAGAGAATCTGCCGCGCGGAATATTTTCCGAAACCTACAGCGGCGTATAAGTCTTCAATCTTCGAAATACCCAGATCCGCGCCGACCTTGAGCATATCGGCTTCGGGAATTTTCTTCAGGCCGCGGCCGAAATGGCGCGAATCGTTTTCGAGAAGTTTGCGGCCCATTTCCGTGGCTTCTTCGCGTTCCTGCACGTTGATCCAGTGGCGAATTTTGCTTTTGGCGTGCGAGGACTTGACGAAGCTGAGCCAATCGCGGCTGGGGCGGTGGCCCTTCTGCGTGAGAATTTCCACCACATCGCCGTTGGTGATTTCGTGGCGCAGCGGGACCATTACGCCGTTGACCTTGGCGCCCACGCACTGGTGGCCGACTTCAGTGTGCACGGCGTAAGCGAAGTCCACGGGCGTGGCGCCGCGCGGCAGCTCCATCACGCGGCCTTTCGGCGTGAAGGCATAGACTTCGAGCGGCGCGAGATCAACTTTGAGGGTGGTGAGGAACTCGCCGGGTTCCTGCAGTTCCTGTGACCACTCGATGAGCTGGCGCATCCAGGCGATGCGCTGGTCGTCGTCATCGGCGGCGGGTTTGCCGGTCTTGTATTTCCAATGCGCGGCGACTCCTTCTTCGGCGAGGCGATGCATTTCCTGCGTACGAATCTGAATCTCAAAGGCCTGGCCGCCGTGCAGCACGGTGGTGTGCAGGGACTGGTAGAGATTGGGGCGCGGCATGGCGATGTAGTCCTTGAAGCGGCCGGGAACGGGACGCCAGATGTGGTGGACAACGCCGAGCGCGGAGTAACAGCTGCGCTCCGTATCGGTGATAACGCGAATGGCTAGGAGGTCGTAAACCTGTTCAAGGCCGCGCTGCTGGCGAACGATCTTGCGGTGCAGCGAGTAGAGGCTTTTTACGCGGGCTTCGAGCTCTGCGGGAATGCCACCCTCGACGAGCTTAGCCTGGATGGTGTTTTGCACTTCTTCAAGGAAGCGCTGGTGGACGGGCGCTGTATCGGTGACCTGTTTCTGCAGTGCGAAGAATGCTTCCGGCTCAAGATAGCGGAAGGAGAGATCTTCGAGTTCGCCGCGCACGATGCCCATGCCGAGGCGGTGGGCGATGGGGGCGTAGATATCCAGAGTCTCGCGGGCGATGCGCTGCTGCTTGTGCGGCTCGAGGTAATCGAGGGTGCGCATGTTGTGCAGGCGGTCGGCAAGCTTGACCATGACAACGCGCACGTCGTTAACCATGGCGAGGAGCATTTTGCGGACATTTTCGGCTTGGCGCGTTTCGGGGGCGACGATGTTGAGGCGGCCGATTTTAGTGACCCCAGCAACGAGATGCGCGACTTCTTCGCCAAAGCGCTCTTCAATGCGAGAGAGCGGGAATTCGGTGTCTTCGACGACGTCGTGCAGCAAGGCAGCCGTCAGGGTGGTGGCGTCCATGCGCATGTCGGCCAGGATGTGGGCGACTTCAAGGAGATGGCTGAGGTACGGGTCGCCGGAACTGCGGAGTTGGTCACGATGGCGTTCGGCTGCGATTTCATAGGCGCGACGAACGACCCACGGATCTTCCGAGGGGCGATTTTTGCGGAGCTTGGCGAGGAGCTCTTCGAGGCGCGCGTCAAGCTGGCGATCGTCGCGGTCGCGGTGGAAATTGAGCGGGAGATTGCCGGAGGGCGGCATGGAATAGTTTACCTCTTAACCGTGATTCAGGAAAGGTGGCCCGTGGCGCGAAAAGCGCGACGGGCAAATCATATGGCTAGGGTTGGCGATTCCGCGTTCGAAAAAGCCGCAGGGCTCCGCCCTGCGCTGCCGGTCTGCGCTCGGCGATGACCGGGCCGCAAAAAAGACGCCAAATCGGGAGATTCATCTCGCTGGAGGCGCGGGATCTAGAAGCGTTGGAGTTCCCGAGGGGGCTAGCCGCCGGCGGGGGTGGGCTGGTCGGCGCGCTTTTGCTTGATTTCTTTGACTTGGTCGATGAGGTCGTCGGCCTGCTTGGTGAGGGCGGCCCGCTCGTCGGCACTTTCAACGGTGTCGGCTTTGCGACGATAGAGAAGATTCAGGTAGGCCATGGCGTCGTCATAGTCGGGGCGAATTGCAATGGCTTTTTTGAGGGCGGCGATGCCTTCGTCGATGAGTGCGCCTTCTTTGGCGACGTAGTCCGCGCGGAGCGCGGCAGGAAGCGGATCGGTGTCCTTAACCTGCTTGGTGATGTGATCTTTGTTGTAGTCCACGCGCATCAAGCCGTTGGCGCGGAAGGCTAAAGTCCAATCAATGACGCCGATCCAGTAGTAGGGCTCCGGATCGTTGGGTTGCAGGCTGATGTGCTTTTGATGGTACGTCTTGGACTCTTCGAACTTGGCTTCGTCAAATGGCGTGCCGGCCATCTGAAAGAGGATGGAACCGATACCGTCGATGGCGCTTAGGTTGTTGGGATCAGTTTGCAGAACCTCTTTGAACTCGGCGATGGCTTGATTGCCGAACTGCATATTTTCCTGCGAGGGCGCGCCGGGAATATATTGCGTGGCGTAGGCGGTGGCAAGGTAGAGTCGGGCATTGAGCAGGCTGGGATCGAGGTCCTTGGCTTGTTTGAAATCCTCGATGGCCACGTCGTACTGGCCGTTCTTGAAGGATTGGACGCCTTTGTTCAGCAGGTCGCGGGCGCGGAGCTTAGCGCAGCCCGAAACACCGAGAACCAGGAGGAGTACCGCTGCGAAAGCGGCCGACCGACCGACGAACCGCGAAGGACGGACCGCTACCGGGCCCGCGCCAGCTACGGATGCTTGAGTCATCGAAAGAACCATCCCTGATGTACGCGACCGTAAAACGGTGCGCGCGAGAATTCACAACCGCCCTGCGAAGGGCCATGCCCCCAGCCAAACCAAAAATTTCCGAAAGCGCCCGATACTACTGCCCCGCTTCAAGCTTTGCGGTGATCAAGCCGACTTTATCGATACCCGCGCCGCGCATGATGTCAATGGCGCGCGCGACATCCATGAACAGTACATCGTTATCGCCTTTGACGAAAGCAACTTTCTCGGCACGCTCTTTGAAAATTTGCTCCATGCGGGAGCCGAGATTTTCCCAAGTGACGTCTTCGTTGTTGATCTTGAGCTTGGACTTATCGGACTTGGGATCGGCGATGACCTGGACCACCACAGTCTTGTCGTTAATATCCTGTTGTTGCTGCTGGTTCGGATTGGGCTGCGGCACCAGCGCGTCCATGCCTTTGGGCGTGAGCGGGGTGATCACCATGAAGATGATCAGCAGCACCAACAAAATATCGATGAGCGGAACGACGTTCATCTCCGCCATTGCGCCGCCCTTGCTTTCTCCTACGGACATTCCCATGGCAATTCTCCTAGCACTACGAAAACTAGCGTAAATCTGCCGCGCCGTGTGGGTGGCGGCGCGGCGTTACGGGCTTGCAAACAAACGAATGGGCCCAGATGCTTCGGACTTAATCCGCCGGATTCGGAGGCGGCGGCGGAGGTTCATTCGCCGAATGGTTCTTCTCCGTGAGCAAACCAAGCTGATCGACGCCCGCGGAGCGGATTTCATCGACCGCGCCAACGACATCGCCGTATTTGGCGCGAGCATCCGCTTTGACGAAT
>JBEKVU010000080.1:0-11575 GCA_049513775.1 Candidatus Acidiferrum sp. | reverse complement strand
CATCCTCTCGCGCGATTCCCGCGTCTCTGAACGCTACCTGGCGCAACTCGAAACCGGCCATGGCAACATTTCGATCCTGCTGCTTCGCCAAATCGCGCAGGCTCTCGATCTACCCATGCAAGTTCTGCTGCCGAACGCCACGGAGCCCCCCGCGGACCTGGCCCGCGCCACTGAATTTCTCGCCAAACTTTCCGCGGACAAGCGGCAACGCGCTTACGAAATCCTTCAACGCGAATTCAGCGCCGCTGATCCCGCGGTCCGCCATCATCGCATCGCCCTCGTAGGATTGCGTGGTGCCGGCAAGTCCACGCTTGGCGCCATGCTCGCCGCGCAGCGCAATGTGCCGTTCATCGAACTTGATCGCGTGATCGAGCAGCACAGCGGCATGGGCTTAAGCGTGATTTTCGATCTTTACGGCCAGAGCGGATTCCGCCGCCTCGAGCGCGAGTGTCTCGATCAAGTTTTGCAGCGACATCCCGCGATGGTTCTCGCCACCGGTGGGAGCCTGGTCTCCGAGCCGGCCACTTACGACCTCCTGCTTGGCGGCTGTTTCACCATCTGGCTCCGGGCCACGCCGGAAGATCACATGCAGCGAGTAATCGCGCAGGGCGACACGCGCCCCATGTCAGAAAATCGCGAGGCCATGTCAGAGCTGAAAAATATTCTAGCTGTCCGCGAGCCGCTCTACCGTCGTGCGGACGTTACGATCGACACGAGTTCCCAATCGCTGCCGGGTACTTTCGCGAACCTGCTCCGCTCCACCAACTGGGAGCCGCAACCAGTCTAAATTTCCCGAGCGCCAAGGAGCGCCGTCTGAAATGTCTGAAGTAGCGAACAAAGAAAAAGAATTAATCATATTTGCCAGCGCGCAATCGGCGACTGATGGACGCACCTACCAACATTGGAAACTCACCATCGAAGACCGCATCGCCACGCTGGCGCTCGACGTAAACGAAGATGCCGGTCTGCGCCCAGGTTACAAGCTGAAACTAAACTCCTACGACCTCGGCGTGGACATCGAGCTGCACAACATCCTGCAGAGCATCCGCTTCGAGCATCCCGCAGTCGCCTGCGTAATCCTCACCAGCGCCAAAGAAAAAATCTTCTGCGCCGGCGCCAACATCTACATGCTCGGAACCTCTTCTCACGCCTGGAAGGTAAATTTCTGTAAGTTCACCAATGAGACGCGGAATGGCATGGAAGATTCGAGCCGCCACGATGGCTTGCGCTTTCTCGCCGCGCTGAATGGCACCACCGCGGGTGGCGGCTACGAACTCGCGCTCGCCTGCGATGAGATCATTTTGATCGATGATCGCTCCAGCGCCGTCAGCCTTCCAGAGGTTCCGCTGCTCGGTGTTTTGCCTGGCACAGGTGGGCTCACTCGCGTAGTCGATAAGCGCCACGTGCGCCGCGATCTGGCCGATATTTTCTGCACCAATCCTGACGGTATCCGCGGCGAACGCGCTAAATCCTGGGGCCTTGTCGATGAAATTGCGGCCCCAGCGCAATTCGCCGCCGCGGTTCGCAAACGCGCGGACCATCTGGTGGGCGCGTCCACGCGCCCCGCGAATGTGCAGGGCATTCGGCTGAATCCCATTAGTAGAGAATTGCGCGAAAGTGGCTACCGCTATGATCATGTCGAGGTGTCTTTCGATCGTGCGGCGCGCACGGCCATACTCACGGTGCGTGGCCCGGAAGGCGCGCAACCGAAGACCGCGCAAGAAATCCTGGCGCTTGGCGATCGCTGGTGGCCCTTGGCGATGGCGCGCGAACTGGACGACGCCATTCTGATGTTGCGCGCGAACGAACCCGAATGCGGCCTGCTCTTGCTGAAAACGTCCGGCAGCGTCGACGCCGTTCTAGCCGCTGGTGAACTCTTGATGAAGTACGCGAATCACTGGCTGGTTGGCGAAACGATCGGCCTGCTGCGGCGCACCTTGGCGCGCCTGGACGTTTCCTCGCGCAGCATGTTCGCGATCATCGAACCGGGTGCGTGCTTCGCGGGAATGCTTTTTGAACTAGCGCTCGCGGCCGACCGCAGCTACATGCTGGCGGCCGAGCAAAGCGAATCCGAGGCTCCCGAAAATCAGGCAAGACCGCATGTGGCTCTCGATGCCACGAACTTCAAACTGTTTCCCACGGTTACAGGCGAGACGCGCCTCTCGAGCCGCTTCGGCGGCCAAGTAGAAAAACTCGCGGAGTTGGCAAAACTCTCCGGTCGCGCTCTCTCCGCGTCAGCCGCCTTCGAAGCCGGGCTGATCACCGTGGCGCCAGACGAGCTCGATTGGGAAGACGAATTGCGCATGGCTATCGAAGAGCGCTGCAGCCTCTCGCCCGACGCGCTCACCGGCATGGAAGCCAGCCTACGTTTTCCCGGCGCCGAAAGTATCGAAACAAAAGTTTTTGGCCGTCTCTCCGCTTGGCAAAACTGGGTTTTCCTTCGCCCGAATTCCACCGGCGAAAATGGCGCGCTAAAACTATTCGGCACCGGCAAAAAGTCGCGCTTCGATTGGGAGAGAGTCTAATGAGCATGAACTATCAAGACCGCATTCCAAACAACATCGAACTGGGGGCCAATCGCACGCTCCAGCGCGCGCTCGAGCACTGGCAGCCCGCGTTTTTAAGCTGGTGGCACGGCCTCGGTCCCAGCGATTTCAACGCCTCCGAGGTTTATTTGCGCACCGCCACCAGCGTTGATGCCAAAGGTTGGGCCACCTACGGCTTCGTGCGCATGCCGGAATATCGCTGGGGAATTTTTCTTGCCGAGCCCGAGCCGGATCGTCGCATTGGCTTCGGTGATAATTTTGGCCAACCGGTTTGGCAACAAGTTCCCGGCGAACATCGCTCTACGCTGCGACGCTTGATCGTCACGCAAGGTGATACCGAGCCCGCGAGCGTCGAGCAGCAGCGCCTCCTCGGCCACACCGCGCCGTCGCTCTACGATCTTCGCAATATTTTTCAGGTGAACGTAGAAGAAGGCCGCCACCTCTGGGCCATGGTCTACCTGCTGCACGCGCACTTCGGCCGCGACGGCCGCGAAGAAGCCGAAGAACTGCTCGAGCGGCATTCCGGCGACGCAGACAAGCCGCGCATCCTCGGCACCTTCAACGAGCCCATCAGCGATTGGCTCAGCTTCTACATGTTTACCTACTTCACGGATCGCGACGGAAAGTTCCAGCTAAAGTGCCTTGCCGAATCCAGCTTCGATCACCTCTCGCGCACCTGTAAATTCATGCTCACCGAAGAAGCCCATCACATGTTCGTCGGCGACACCGGAATCGCCCGCGTGATCAAGCGCAGCCTCGAAGTCATGGCCGAATTACACACGCAGGATCCCGAAGCCGTACGCAAAGCGGGCGCCGTCGATCTTCCCCTAATCCAAAAATACCTAAATTTCTGGTTCAGTTCGTCACTCGATCTTTTCGGCGGAGACTCTTCTTCCAACGCCGCGTCCTATTTCGCCAACGGTTTAAAAGGTCGCCCGGACGAAACGCGCTTCGAAGATCACTTGGCCGCGGACTCGCTCTTCACGCTTGAACTTCCCAACGGCCAGGGCGGCGTAAAAACCGAACAAATCCCCATGCGCAACGCCATGAACGAAGTCGCCCGCGAAGCCTACGTGAAAGACTGTCAAATGGGCGTCACGCGCTGGAATAAATTAATCGAACGCGCGGGTTGCGATTTTCGCATGACGCTTCCCAGCCCGCGTTTCCGCCGCGGCGTTGGCAGCTGGGCGCACATCCCCACGGACACAACGGGCCAAATTATCAGCAGGGAATCCTTCGATGCGCGCTTGCCCGAGTGGCTGCCCACCGAAGCCGATCGCGCCTTCATCCGCAGCCTGATGAAAGGCGTCTACGAAGTAGGCAAAATTGCCGGTTGGATTGCGCCCCCAGACCGTGGCATCAACAGCCTGGACATCAACTACGAATACGTAAAATTCCATTGAGTCGTAATGAAGCGGCGATGCTTGTCTAGGTGCCGGACTGTTAGTCCGGCCGCGTGACCGTCGTACTCGGGACGAACCCACACGCTTAACGTAGAATAGAGTAGTCAAATCATCACACAGGAAGGTATTTCGCATGCCGCCAACGATGACCGCGCACTCGCCAACAAAGTCCAAGGGCGCAAAGCCGCGTAATCCAGCCTCGCCTCTAAGCAAGAACGATCACTTGCTGCGCTGGGTGGAGAAGATGGCGCAACTAACGCAACCGGCGCGCATTCACTGGGTCGAAGGCTCGCAGCAGGAAAACGATGCCATCTGCGCGGAAATGGTCGAGAGTGGCACCTTCATCAAGCTGAATGAAAAACTCTGGCCCGGCTGCTACTACGCCCGTTCCGACGCTAACGACGTGGCCCGCGTCGAAGACCGCACCTTCATCTGTTCCTACTCGAAAGACGCCGCCGGTCCCACCAACAATTGGGAAGATCCGTTTGCCATGCGCAAAAAATTGCGCGTCCTGTTCAAAGGCGCCATGCGTGGCCGCACCATGTACGTCCTCCCGTTCAGCATGGGCCCGGTGGGCTCGCCGCTCTCCAAAATCGGCGTGCAGCTCACCGATTCCCCCTATGTGGTCGTCAACATGCGCATCATGGCACGTATCGGCACGCCGGTAATTGCGGAAATTGACAAAGGCGCGCGCGTCGTCCCGTGCATGCACTCGGTCGGTGCTCCGCTGGTCAACCGCGAAAAGGATGTTCCCTGGCCCTGCAACCGAGAAAAATACATTGTGCATTTCCCGGAATCGCGTGAGATCTGGTCCTACGGCTCCGGCTATGGCGGAAACGCCTTGCTCGGCAAAAAATGCTTCGCCCTGCGCATCGCCTCAAACATCGCTCGCGACGAAGGTTGGATGGCCGAGCACATGCTCATCGTTGGCGTCGAAGATCCCAGCGGTGACAAGACCTACGTCGCCGCGGCTTTCCCTAGCGCCTGCGGAAAAACCAATTTCGCCATGCTAATTCCGCCAAAAGAATTTTCCGGATGGAAGGTGTGGACCGTGGGCGACGACATCGCCTGGATTCGCCCCGACGATAGCGGCGCCCTCCGTGCCATCAACCCCGAGTCTGGATTTTTTGGTGTCGCGCCAGGCACCAGCAAGAAAACCAATCCCAACGCCATGGCCACGCTCGCGAAAAACACCATCTTCACCAACGTCGCGCTAACGCCCGACGGTGGCGTATGGTGGGAAGGCATGACGGACGCTCCTCCCGCCGAGTGCCTTGATTGGCAAGGCAAAAAGTGGACGCCGCAAATCGCCAAAGAAACCGGAGCCAAAGCCGCGCATCCCAACGCGCGTTTCACCGCTCCGGCATCGCAATGCCCCACGATCGATCCCGCTTGGGAAGATCCCGAGGGCGTGCCCATCAGCGCCATCGTTTTTGGCGGACGCCGCGCCACTACTATGCCGCTGGTTTTCCAGGCCTTCAATTGGAGCGCTGGCGTGTACGTTGGCGCCACCATGGGTTCAGAGATGACGGCCGCCGCCACCGGCACAATCGGCAAAGTGCGCCGCGATCCCATGGCCATGCTCCCATTCTGCGGCTATCACATGGGCGATTATTTTCGTCACTGGATTAAGATGCAGCGTTCGCTAAGCGTCACGCCGAAAATTTTCCACGTCAATTGGTTCCGCAAAGACGCCGCAGGCAATTTCATGTGGCCCGGGTTCGGCGATAATATGCGCGTCCTGAAATGGATCGTCGACCGTGTCAAAGGCCGCTCTCTGGGCCGCGAAACTCCCATCGGCTGGATGCCCAGTTACTCCGACATGGAGTGGAAGGGTCTAACTTTCTCGCCAGAAAATTTCGACGACCTGCAAAAATTCGATCGCAGCGAGTGGACCCGCGAAGTAATCGGTCATGAAGAACTCTTCATCGAGCTCCACGACCACTTGCCAAAAGAAATGGTCTACGAACGCGAGCTTCTAATCTGCCGTCTCTAAGTAGCACCGGCACTCCTGCCCGTGCGCCGCAGCCCGCGCCACGCGATCCATTATTGGTATCCCGGATCGCGCATGTTGGGTTTCGCCTTTGCAGGAGCGCAGCATGCTACGCTCCTGCTTGCCAGGTCATAATCCGCGGCATCGCTCATGTAGGTGCCGGACCTCGGTCCGGCCGGCCGGCGATCATTCCTCCGCCTTAACCATCTTCTCCAGCCGCCCCAGCGCCGGCTCCAAATCCTGCCGACTCTTCCAAAAATCCCCCCACAAATCTCCTCTCGTCTTCATCCGCCCCGGTATCGTCCGAATGTTCCAAACCCCCGGCCCACTCAAACTCTTCAACTCCGCCGGATCCAGCGGCGTGGACACCGGCGCCTTCGCAAACGCCCGCACACAATAAGCCGCCGCGAGCGGTTTGCCCCGCGCGTTCTGCAATGCATCAATCAAAACCGTCCCCGCCGGCCGTCTCCGCACCGCCCGCTCAAACGTAGTGATCTTCGGCAGCCGCCCCGCCGCCACGCGCCCCACCACTTCTGCGAACGTCCGCGTCTGCTCGTAGGTATAACCTTCGCGCAGCGGCACAAAGATATGAAATCCAGAGGCTCCGGAAGTTTTCAAATAGCATTTAATCTTGATCGTCTTCAGCACCTCGTAAATCTCCGCCGCCACCTGCAACACAATGCCGAACGCCGTGTCCGGCGTAGGATCCAGATCAAAGAAAACCCAATCCGGCATATCCTGCGACACCGCGCGGCTCGACCAGGGATTGTGATCGATGCATCCGAGATTCGTCAGATACAGAAGCGCCGCTCGGTCGTCCGCCATCACGTAGCGCATCTCTCCGCCACGTTCATCGGAATAAACCGTGGCCGTCTTCAGCCATTCCGGAATTCCCGTGGGCGCCTCCTTCTGAAAGAAGGTGGTCCCAGTAATTCCGTTCGGGTAACGTCGCAGCACCAGCGGCCGATCCGCGATAAACGGCAAAATGTAATCCGCCATCTCAGAGTAATAAACCAACAAATCCCGCTTGGTGATCCCCGACTCCGGAAAGTAAACCTTGTCCAGATGCGTCATGTGCACGTTCTTGCCGTCAACCTCCAGCGTCAAATCCGGTTTGCCTGCGTTTCTTATCTCTTTTGCAATTTCTCCGCCCGAAGCACTTTGCGCCCCCCTTGATGTCTTTGGCTGTTTCGCGGCCACTCCTGCAGATGTCCGGTCGCGTGGAGATGCGGATACGGGCGCACTTTCCATCGCCGCGGTTGCAATGGACGTTTCTTCAGAATCCGAGACCTTCACCGCCTCCACCCGTTCTGCCGCGAACGTGCAGCTCTTCGCCAATTTGTCATTGCGCAACGAAAGAAAAACGGGCGCCCGCAAGTTGTCCCCATCCGTCCAATTGGCGAACTTCACCCGCGCCACCATCTCCGGCCGTACCCACTCCACCTCCTCCGCCAGCCGTGGCGCCATCTCAAACGCGCTTTTCGCCGCGCGCATCTCTTGGAGCGTGTCAAGGATTTGCTTCTGCTTCACCTCGTCAAACCCGGTGCCCACGCTCCCGATAAATTGCAATTTCCCGTCGCGATAAAGCCCCAGCACCAGCGCACCAAAATATTTGCGACTCCGCCGCGGCGCCGTCCACCCTGCCACCACCGCATCCAATTCATTCACGATCTTGAACTTCAGCCACTGCGACGTCCGGCTGCCGCTATACGCACTCGTAATTTCCTTCCCGATAATCCCTTCCAGATGTTTTTGTCGCGCTGCCGCAAGCAACTCTCCGCCTTTTTCTAAAACGTGCTCGGAATAACGCACTCGCTCGCTTCCCGGCAAAATGCTCCCCAGCAATTTCTTCCGCGCCAGCAGCGGCGACCTCCGCAAATCAAAGCCATCGCAGTACAGCAAGTCAAAGCAGTAATACGTCAGCGGAATCACCTCCTGCAGTTTTGTCGAAGGATTCACAACGCCGATGCGATCCTGCAATTTCTGAAAATTGCTTCGCCCGTCCGCATCCAATGCCACAATCTCGCCGTCCAGCACCGCGTTGGACGCCCGCACATGTTTCGCCAAATCTTGAAATTCCGGGTACTCCCGCGTAACATCTCGTCCGGACCGTGCCTGCAGCTCGACGCTCTCTCCAGTAATACGCGCCACCGTCCTCACGCCGTCCCACTTAATCTCAAACAACCACGCAGCATTCGAAAATATCCGTTCGCCCAGCTTTGCCAGCGTCACGTCAACACGCGTCGGCATCGGTGCCCGCACCGCCCCTGGCGTATCCGCCGCACGCAGCGCCGGGGGCGCCGCACCTTTGCCACCCTTTAAGCCACGCTCATTCCCGGCAAGCCGCGCGCGCGCCGCGCTCTTGGCCGCCTGCGCGCTTTGCACCGCTCGCCCGGACACCACCGACTCGCCATGTTCATCGATGTTCCAGACCGCGTCCGCAAACTCGTCCCGATGTTTAATCAGCAGCCACTCATTCTGCCGTTCGCTGCGCCGAAGTTTCACCAGCGCAAAGCTCCCTCGCAACTTTTCTCCGTGCAGCGTGAATTTCAGATCCCCCTTCTCGAGCTGCTGTTCACCGCTGAGCGCCCCCTCGATCTCGTACGTGCCGCGATCCCAAATAATCACATCCCCGGCGCCGTACTGCCCCGCGGGAATCTGTCCCTCAAACTTGCGATATTCGAAAGGATGATCCTCCACATGAATCGCCAGCCGCTTCACGCTCGGGTCGAGCGACGGCCCCTTCGGCACCGCCCACGATTTCAACACGCCATCCATCTCCAGCCGCAAGTCGTAATGCAAACGCGTAGCCGAATGCTTCTGAATCACGAACACGCGCGAGCCCGCCCTCGTCTTGCCGCCCGCAGGCTCGGACGTGACCTTGAAATCGCGTTTGCGCCGGTACTCCGCTAATTTCGCCATATCGAAAAGTCCCGCCAAAATGCTACGCCACCAGTATCTGCGATACCCTGCAAAAGCGTGTCCTGTTTTGTGCGGCCTTTTGCATATTTGCCTGTCAACCAACGGCCAACGGTTGTAACCTCTGCGCTTCAAATGGCAATCGCGCGCGGGTCCGTATTCCGCGCTCCAGCATTCACCCGATTGCGGACTTCCGCCCGCGCATCAAACAATCGGGGTTGCAATAGGAGGGTTTCATGGCATCGTCCGTCTGGAAAGGCGCAATCAGCTTTGGCCTGCTCACCATTCCCATCCGCATGTACACTGCCGCGCGCAGCGAGCGGGTGCAGCTCCATCAAATCCACAAAAAATGCCACACCCGCCTGCGCCAGCCGCTGTTTTGTCCGGAATGCAATCGCATCGTCGACCGTTCTGAAGTCGTCAAGGGCTACGAATACGCTGAAGGAAAATACGTGGTTGTCGACGACGAAGAAATAAAGAAGATCACGCCGAAATCCAGCCGCACCATGGAAATCCTGGCCTTCGTCAAAGAAAGCCAGATCGATCCCATCTATTTCGACGCTTCCTATTTCGCGCTGCCGGAAAAAGACAACGAAAAACCCTACGCCCTCTTGCTCAAAGCCCTCGAAGACACCGACCGCGTCGGCGTCGCCAAAGTCACCATGCACCAGCGCGAATACACCGTCTTCATCCGCCCGCTCAATCACGGTTTGACCATTCACACCATGTATTTCGCCAACGAGATTCACGAAGTGGAAGGCTACGGCAAACTCGATAAATCGACCGCGCTAAAACCGCAAGAAATTAAGTTAGCGCAACAGTTAGTGGAAACGCTCTCCGAAGATTTCAACCCCAAGCAATACCACGACACTTTTCAAGAAAATCTAAAAACCCTCATCGCCGCCAAGCAACAAGGAAAAACCATCGCCGAAGAACAACCCGCAAAACGCGCCCCAGTCATCGACATGCTGGAAGCCTTGAAACGCAGCCTTGCCAAAAACGATCACTCCAAGCCCAAGCGCGCGCAGCAACATGAGCCACGCCGCCGCAAAGCCAGCTAGCAATTCACTATTGCGGTTCGCTTTTGTAGCGGCCGGGCTTCCGTCCCGGCGGCTACGCACTTTTACGTCGTAAAACCTGTAACCGCGATCAATCCCCGCTGCTCGGATCGATCTTCCCTGTGCATCCCGGATGCCCGCACTTGCACTCAATATCCGGAATCTTCTCCATCGATTCGCACTGCACGCTGCAATACTTCTTATCCGTATGGCACGAACAATTCGGATGCGCGCATTTCTTTGGTCCGTCGGACATAGTTCCTCTTTTCCTCTACCCGTATCGATCTTTGCCAATCACCGGAAGCATAGCCTATCGCACCGTTGCGGTTTTGCCTATCGCCTGCCTCTCGGCAAACAGCGAAATCATCTCCCGGTTAAACGCCGGGATATCGTCCGGCTGCCGGCTGCTCACCCAGTTTCGTTCGCGAAGCGCTTCCCGGTCCTCCCAGGTCGCGCCGGAATTTCGCACGTCATCCTTAATCGTATGATAACTCGTCATCTTCCGCCCGCGCGTCAAGCCCGCCGAAATCAGCAGCCATGGCGCGTGACAAATCACCGCAATCGGTTTCCCCGCCCGGTCGATCTCCTGCACAAATCTCTGCGCATCCTGATTCACGCGCAGCGCGTCCGCGTTCAACGCTCCGCCTGGCAGCAGCACCGCATCAAACTCCCCGGCCTCTGCCGAAGCTAAATCCAAATCCGCTGAAACCTCCTCGCCCTTTTCATCATGATTAAATCCCTGCAACGATCCAGCTTTTGGAGCAATCACCGTAGTTCGCGCCCCCGCTTCTTCCAGCGCCTTCCGCGGCTTGATCAACTCCGCCACCTCAAATCCGTGCGTCGCCAGAATCGCCACGCGCAACCCATTCAGTTTCCCCCGCGTAGGATCCGTTGGCGAACTGCGCGGCACCACACTCAAGGGCCGCGCCGGAGCCGGGCGCGGGGCGGCCTCTTCGGTTTTGCTCTCGTCCTCTTCGGTGGATTCAGTAGAGCTTCCGCTCTTCGCCCCGTTCTCAAGGTCGCTCTGAGACGTCGCCGGCTTGCTCGATACCGTCTTCGGTGTATTCAGACCCTTCCCACCGTCTATCCGCGAAACCGTATTCTTCGGTCGCGCCGACTTTTGCCCCGTCTTCTCTCCACCCTTCGTGCCACCATCGCCACCGTCCGCCTCACGCTGTTTCATACTCGTCTCATCCATAGCCGAACCTCCGACAGTCTCGTGCTGTTCTCACCCTTCCTTCCCATCCTCCACGAAGCACACCCCCGCCCTCCATCGGGCAAAAGCCCTAGGCAACCCCTACCGCATTCCATGTATGCCGAGTCACTCAGAGATGTGACAGACGCGGGCCACCGCTCGCGCGCACTTCAGTGTCCCGGCACGGCCGCGTCGTCGATCGGCATCAGTACCACCGTGCACCCTTTGCTGTAAATTGAGCAACTGACCGTCGCCTTGCGAAGCACGCGCGCCGGTGTGGCATCGGGAAAGCTCTGCGGGAACTTCGCGGCCGCCAGGTCCGCCACGGCATTACGCATTTCCGCGTCCCCAGAAGTGAAGATCACGTTGTCCACGTGCGGACCGGTCACCAGCGAAATCACGAAGTGCCCGTAACTCGTGTTGGTCTTGAGCTTGGCGTGGAAAGCCAATGTAAACGTCCG
>JBEKVU010000079.1:0-11576 GCA_049513775.1 Candidatus Acidiferrum sp. | reverse complement strand
GGTGGCGACGTCAGCGATGGCCAAACCGCCCGAGAAGGTGCCGTTCGGGCTAGTCGAGCCACTGTCCGGAGTCATGAATTGCACCGTAGCACCACTGACGGGGGTGCCTGCTGCAGTCTTCACCGTGACAACAAAGGGTGCGGCAAAGGCGGTGTTGATGGTGGCGCTTTGCGGCGTGCCGCTGGTGGCGGTGATGCTTGCGGGAGTCGCGGCACCCTGACCCACGCCCGTCAGCGTGATCGTTTGTGAATTCGGGGTGGCGTTATCGAAAAAGGTTAGAGTCGCGGTGCGCACGCCGGTGCCGGTGGGCAAGAAAAGTATATTTACGACGCACGAATCACCCACCGCCAGCGGCGTCCCGAACGCGCAAGTCGACGCTGGCGCGAACGTGAAATCCCCAGCATTGGTCCCGGTAATGGTTGCCGGCACGCTGAAGGTCAGCGGCGCGCTTCCGGAATTGGTTACGGTTAGCGGGAGGATGGCATTGGGGTTAGGCAATCCGGAGACCAGTTCGACATTGCTAAAATCGCCCAGCTCTCCGCCAAACACCAGGCAGTTGCAGGTGAAGGTGGTGCTATCTCCCGCATAGCCGGTAATGACCTGCACGCCGTTGACGTACGAGTTGGCTAATTGAGTGCTGTTGTTGAAGACCACGGTCAGCGTTACCGGATTCGTGCCCAACCCCGGAATGTCGGACGTCGGGCTGGTACCGTCAAACGGATTGATCACGTCGAGCTGGCCCCCGTTTCCGTCGGAAAGGATGGCCAGGTCATACCGCAGATTGTTCACGCCTACGTTGACGTTCTCGCCGTAACTGTAAGGCGCTCCCGGGAAAGTGGGAGAGGTATTGGTGGACAAATCGTTGAACGTGGCCGTAACGATGTATCCGGAGGCGGCCGTTAGGTCGGTGAGGTTGGCGGCCGTTAAATTGTACTGATCATAATTCGTGTTCCATGGCCCCGCCGGAATGTCCCACATGCCATTTGAGGAACTGCCCGGAGCCGTGCCGCCAAACGCGCCCATAAATCCCAAGGTGTTCGGGTCCGTGCCGCCTTGATCCTGAATGATCACATCCGCCAACGGCTCTGTACCAAAATTGAGCGTCGTTCCGCTGAAGGAGATTCCGCCGCCGGCAGCCGCGGTATTGGTAAGCGAGAAAATGGCGGGGGAGGCAACGCCGGGCACGCTGGCACTGACGGTGAAAGCGCCGACGGTGGCGTTGGCGGTGAAAACACCGGATGTGGCTACACCGTTGGCGCCGGTGGTGGCGGTGTTGACGCCGCCAGCAAAAGTGCCGCCGGGGCCGGTGACGGGCGCGGTGAAGGTGACGACGACGCCGGGGACTGGAGCTCCGGTGACATCGGTAACGGTGACGGCGAGTGGCGCGGTATAGGCGGTGTTCACCGCTTCACTCTGCGGCGTGCCGCCGGTGGCCGCGATGCTCGCGGGAGCGAGCGTGCCCGTGCCTTGCAGCATGAACACGGTGCTCGGATTTGCGCTGTCATTGGTGATCAGAGTTAGCATCGCGGTCACGGTGCCGGCAACCGTCGGCGTAAAGGTCACGGTGATCGCGCACGTCTGTCCCGGCGCCACCTGCTGCCCGGGGCAGTTATTGCTGGTGGTGAAATTCACTAAGTCGCTTAGTACCACGCTGTCGATGACCAGCGAGCTGAGCCCGGTGTTCCCCAGCGTAATGGATTGCGGCGTGCTGGACGTTCCGACGGCCTGATTCCCGAAATTGTTAAACGCTCCCGTGATCGTCTGGACCTCGGCCAGTGGCACCAGGCGGATGCGATTGCCGAACTGATCGCTCAAGTACAGATTCTCATTCGAATCCACGGCGACGCCTTGCGAAACACCAATGCCAGCCTGCACGGATGGCCCACCATCCCCGGTGTATGCGAGCGTGCCATTGCCCGCGACGGTCGAGATCGTGCCGTCCACAGCGTCCACGCGCCGAACCTTGTACAAATCCGCGATGAAGAGATTGCCGTTGCCGTCTACGGCTACGGCGGAGGGATAATTCAGGTTCGCCGCGGTGGCCGCGCCGCCATCTCCGCAGGCGGTTGCAGGGTTCGCACACGGCGTGCCGTTGCCGGCCACCGTGGTAATCATCCCGTTTGCATTCACAGCGCGCACGCGCGCCGCACCCGCATCCGCGATATAGGTCGTCGCGCCATTGACCGCCAGCCCCAGGAAGCCCGCCCCGCTGAAGGTCGCTTGCAGCGCGGGGCCGCCGTCACCGCAGGTTGTGGCGGGGTTGCAAATGGCGCCGGTTCCCGCGTAGGCCGCGATATTTCCGCTCGCCGGATCGACTCGCCGCACGCGAAAATCGTTTCCGTCGGAAATCAGCAGGCCTCCATTGGCATCCAGAGCCACGCTCGCGGGACCGTTGAAATTCGCTTGTAGTGCAATCGCGCCATCCCCGCAGGCGTTGGTCGGCGCGCTGCAAACGATGCCGTTCCCCGCATACGTGGAAATCTGCTGCGTCGCGGCAACAACTTCGCGGACCACGTTCCCGAAGGTGTCGCTGATATAGAATGAACCGGCGCTGTTGACGGCCGGGTTACTCGAATTGCCGTTCGTGACCAAACTCGCAGACGTTGCTGCGCCGCCGTCGCCCTGCGAAAGTGCCAAGCCGTTCCCCGCGACATCAACGATGGAAAAGCCGTCGCCGCCACTAATCAGCTCGCGCACGAAGTTCGTCGCGAAATCCGCAAAAAATACGTCACCCATGGGATCCGTGGCCACGCCAATCGGCAATCCCAGCATGGCCTCGGGCGGGTTCTCGTCCCCAGGCAAGCCGTTCCCGCCGCCCGCGACCGTGGTGATGATGCGATTGGGAGTGGTATCCACTTTTCGCACGCGATTGTTTCCTAAGTCCGCAATAAAAATGTTCCCGGCCCCATCGACGCGCACCGCAAACGCTGAGTTGAGAAACGCGGCCGACGCCGGACCTCCGTCGCCGCCGAACCCCGATGTGGAGCCTTGCCCGGAGAGCGTCGTGAGGATCTGTGTGGTGCCATTGACCTCACGCAACGTCGTGCCTTGCACGGTGAAAAGATTTCCGTTTCCGTCGAACGTAATGTCCAGAGGGAAAACCTGCCCGGAAGTCGCCGGCCCGTTGTCCCCGCACGGCGCAACCGTGCAAGGCGAGCCATTGCCTGCGTACGTAGTGATGACTTGCGTGGTCATATCCACGCGCCGAATGCGCGCCGCCACGGTATCGCCAATGTAGAGATTGCCGCTCGGGTCAAAGGCCAGACTGCGCACGCCGGATAACGTCGCGCTGGTTGCCGGCCCGTTGTCGCCACAGGCCGGGTTCGCGGTAGGGTTCGTGCAGGGATTGCCGGTACCCGCCACGGTGCTGATATTTCCCGTGGCCGCGTCGATCTTTCGCACGCGCATTTCGCCCGACCCGCTCACGTAAATATTTCCCGCCGCGTCAATCGCAATGGTCTCAGGGCTGACAAAGGTCGCCTGTGTCGCCGGTCCGCCGTCTCCACAGGCTTGCGTTGGCGCCGGGCAAGGCGCCCCGGTCCCCGCGATCGTGGTGATCGTTCCCGCCGACGTGATTTCGCGGATTCGAAATCCCCCGTAATCCGCTACGTACAGGTTCCCTGCAAACAGCGCCACGCGCACCGGCTGCGAGAAAGAAGCAGACGTAGCCGGACCGCCATCCCCGATGGTCCCGCCGTTCGCCGTGCTCGCGCTGTAGGTCGTCCCGGCATACACCGAAATGGTCCCGGTCGGACTGACATGGAGGATTTGCGGACCCAGCAGTGTCCCGATATAAATATTCTCGTTGGCATCGATCGCCAGACCCGAGGGCGTAACTACCTGCGCCGACGTCGCGGGCCCAGAAAGCCCGCCGGCGGCAGCCCCTCCCGCCACCGTGGAAATCGTGTTGCTTTGGGCATGCAAGATGGCTGGAATCGACAGGACACACAGCAAGCCGGCAAGGAACGCAATGCCGACAGTCATTCGAGGCTGTTTCACTCGCATCACACCCTTCTACAGACAACCTCGAAGCGCCCTAACGGACTGCCCGGCATTGCGGACCATTGGCGACCGGAAGTTGGGCTAGCCAAGCGGTTCCGGCTGGCGTATCCTCGTTTACCAATGTCCCCGGCGGCAACAGGCAGAACCCGACATAACACGGCACTTTTCGACAATGTCCGCAAGCATCGCACCCGACGGCCCGACGCGCCTCGATTCCTGGAAAGAAATAGCAGCCTTTTTGGGCCGCGACGAGCGAACCGTCAACCGTTGGGAGAAAGAACTCGGGCTGCCGGTGCATCGCCTGCCGGGTACCAAAGGGCGGGTGTACGCCTATACCGAGGAACTCTCCGCGTGGCTGGCCACCCCTAAGAGGGCCAGCGGCACTCTACCAGAAAACGGCGCGGCAGAGGACGATTCCGTAACCCAAACTGGACCCCACACCGCCCCCCGGCCCACCCAAACTAGTCCTAGGGCTGCCCGCAAAAATCTGGGCTTGACGGTGATTCCTGGCCGGGGCGGCGCTGTTGAGGCTGCGCCTCTTAAGACGTTGACTGGCGAAGAAATCAGAGCGGATTCGACGCCTTCGCTCGACTATCGGAATGCTCTCGGGCTGTTGGTATTGGCGATCTCTATCGTAGGCACGATCGCCCTCTGCGCCGTTCTTTACTTTCCCAGGGTGAACCGTACCTCCATGAACGCCGGACAGGCGGTTGGTTCCGCCGCGCGTGGCACGCTGGGCGGCGACGCACAGCGTCCCACGAATCCTTCGCACGATCCCGAAGCTGAGCAGTTCTATCTGAAGGGCCGCTATTACTGGAACAAGCGCACGCCGGATGATTTGAACAAGGCTCTCGATTATTTCACGCAATCCGTGGTGCACGATCCGAACTATGCTCCGGCGTATGTGGGGATGGCGGATTGCTACAACTTGCTGCGCGAATATACGCTGATGCCCGCCAGCGACGCCTATCCTCGCGCGCTGGCGGCGGCGAAAAAGGCCGTGCAGCTGGATGATCGCTCTTCCGAGGCCCATGCGTCGCTGGCGTTCGCCTCGTTCTTTGGCATGTGGGATGTGGCCACCGGCGAGCGAGAATTCCGCCGTGCGATCGAGCTCAATCCAAATAATCCGGTGCCCCATCAGTGGTACGCCAACTCTTTGTTGGCAATGCATCGCTTGCCCGAGGCGCTGGACGAAATTGCGCGGGCGCAGACGCTGGATCCGTCCTCGATCTCCATTCTTGCGGACAAGGGCAACATCCTCGCCGCGGCTGGCAAGCGCGACGAAGCGCTCGTTCTGCTCACGCAACTAGAAAAAAGAGACCCGGCGTTTCGCTCGCTACATCTTTATCTGGAATACGTGTACTTGCGCGAGCGCGACTATCCTAATTTTCTTCTTGAGTCGCGCAAGGATGCGCTGCTGGTGCATGACGATGCCGCGCTCGCCGTGACGGCGGCCGCCGAAGGCGGCTTTGCCCGAGGTGGCGCGCAAGGAATGTTGGAGGCGATGCTCGGGGAGCAGAAAAAACTGTACGCACGCAACGCGATTCCGCCGACGGCCCTGGCGCAAACCTTGGCATTGTTAGGCAATAAACAGGAAGCGCTGCGTTACCTCGAAACCGGCTACCAACAACGCGACAGCGCGCTGATCTTCATCAAAGCCGAACCGGAATTTGACGCCCTGCATGAAGAGCCGGCGTATCGTGAGTTGCTGGCGCGGATGAATCTCCCGCTAGACAAGGTGCAGTAGCGAGATCCGTGCTTTTGTGCAATCCAGAAGGTGCATTTTCCTAAGTAGTTCGGCGAAACGCGGATCGCTGCGCAGGCTTTTCATCAGCGGATTGGATTTCGATTCGGTGACAAGGGATTTTCCCGAGGTGGTGGAATCGCACCACGGAATCATCGACGCCCTGGAAAAAGGCCGCGGAAGAGAAGCAGGCCTGCTCTTGCGCAACCATGTCGAAACAGTTTTGGAATATCTCAGGAAATCGGAGTCCGATTCGGGATTTCATCGTGCGCTGCGCAAGGATATGGAGAGCGCCAAGGAAGTGCAGGCAGCCTCATTCCCGCAGGAAAATGTTTCGATTCCCGGGTTGGCCTGCGAGACGTTTTCACGAGATAGCGTCACGTAGCGCCGCATGGACCTGAAACCTTGTGGCGCTACTCGATTCTTAGCGCGTTCATCGGCGAGATGGAGGCCGCGCGGTTTGCGGGAATAATGGCAGCAAAGAATGAGCAGACCGCGAGCGCGCCAGCGGCGAGCGACAGAGCGAGCGGATCCCACCACGCAACGCCGTAGAGTTGCGCGGAGATCAAGCGGCCGGCGCCGACGGCGAGCGGTAAGCCGAGCAGCAGTCCGAGCAATACGCGTTTAAACGCTCCGCCCAGCACGAGTCGCAGCACGTTGGGGCGGTCGGCGCCGAGCGCCATGCGGATGCCGATTTCATTGGTTTTCTGCGCCACGGTGTAGGCGGTGACGCCGTACAATCCAATCGCCGCCAACACCAGCGCCACCGCGCCAAACAATCCGGCAAGACTGGCTACAGCGCGCTCTTGATCGAACGAAAGGTCCACCTGCTGCTGCATGGTCCTTAGGCTGTTGATGGTGAGGTTCGGATCGATTTCGGCGAGCTCGCGCGTCACCAGAGCCTCCAGCGCGCCCGTCGGTAAATTGCTGACCAGCATCATTCCGCTGATGAAGTGCGAGCGAAGCTCCAGCCTTTTCATCAACTCGTTGGGATAGTCGACATTCTGCGCGAGGGGCACGTAAAACATCGGACGCGCCGGCTTGCTTAGCGCAAAGCCCGCAAACTTGGCGTCGTGTACCACGCCCACGATGCGGTAGGTGCTGGCAAATTCGGGAAGGTCCAGGCCAAAATGCTGCTCGAGCGGGTCTTCGCCGTTTTTGAAAAAGCGTTTCACGAAGGCCTCGTTCACGATGGCCACGGGCGCGGTGGTTTCGTTGTCCGCGGCCGAGAAGTATCGTCCGCGGACTATCTGCATGCCAAAATTCTGCAGGTAGTTTGCGCTCACGCGGTCCCACGAGGAGCCCGATTCCTCGCTGAGTTTGCCCGCCGGATGGCCGGCGACCATGATGAGTTCGCCCCAATTATCGGTGAGCGGGTTGTAGAGCGCGAGCCCGGAACTCTGCACGCCCGGCAGGGCATTCAGTTCTTGTTCCAGTTGGCGGTAGAGTGCCGCGAGCCTGGGCTGCGTGTAGGTTGCCGGTGGACTGTTTAGATTGACTACCACGCGACCCGGCACCTGGAAGCCGAAATCCTGATGCTCGAGCTTGTTAAGGCTGCGGCCGAGCATCGTCGATCCGGCCACGAGTACGACGGAGATGGTGGCCTGCACCACGAGCAACGCTTTGCGCGCGAAAGAAGAACGATCCTTGGTGCCGCGGCCCGATGCGCGGAGCGCGTACGCAGGATCAGTGCGCGTGGCTAGCCAGGCTGGGGCGGCGCCAAAAATGATTCCCGTCACCAGCGCGAGCAGAAACGCAAATCCAAGAACCATAAGCGACGGCGCGGTGCTGATAGGCAGAAAATGCGCGCTGTGGAACGCCAGCGCCAGCAGCAGCCGCGCTGCCGCAATCGCAACGAGTAGCCCCAAAATGCCACCGCCAACGGCGAGCAAGATGCTCTCCGTCAGCGCCTGCGCCACAATTTGGCGCGGCGTCGCTCCAATGGCCATGCGCACCGCGGTTTGTGCGCGCCGCGCCACGCCGCGCGCCAGCAGCAGATTTGCGACGTTGGAGCAGGCGATCAGCAGCACCAGGCCACAGACGGACATCAAGATCTGCAGGCTGCGCCCGTACTCTTCTTTCAAAATCGCCACGCCCGCTCCCGCGGGAACCACGTTGAGCGTCTGCTTGGGGAGCATGCGAATCACGTCCGGCATCCAGTTGGAGGGGTAACCTGAATCGTTTTGCATCCATTGCCGCAACACGGTGGTGAGCCGCGCGTTCATTCCGTCCGTGGTAGCTCCCGGGCGCAAGCGGCCGATAACGCGCAGCCAGGCAGAAATGGATTGCCGCAGCAGACTCCCATCGCCGTCGATTAAGGGCTCCTGCTGGAGCGGGATCCAAATGTCCGGCGGATCGCTTTGCAGCGTTTCGCCAAAAAATCCCGCCGGCGCAACGCCGATCACCGTAAACGGATGGCCTTCGACGACGAGCGTCGCGCCGAGCATCGAGGGATCGCCGCCGTAGGTGTTCTGCCAGACGCGGTGGCTCAGGACGGCTACAGGCGGAGCAGAGGGCTGATCGTCTTCCGGAGTGAATACGCGGCCACCGAAGGCGGGCACACCGAGCGTCGAGAAATAACTCCCAGTGACGTATTCCGATTGCAGCGGTCGGGCGGCGGATTCGACACCTTCGCGGCGCACGCTCAACGCGTCGCGCCCGGCCTGGAACGCGGTGACCTCTGCAAATTCCGGCGTCTCGGATTTCAACCGCTCGTACAAAGCGAACGAAAACATGCCCCACTGATCCTGCGGGCCGCCTTCCACGCAGCAATCGTCGCCCTGGCCGACGCGGTAAAGCATGGAAGGATCGGAAACCGGCAACGACCGCAGCATCACGGCGTGAATTAAGGAAAATATGGCCGTGGTTCCACCAATGCCCAGGGCCAGCGTGAGGATCGCGGTGGCGGTAAAAACCGGGGACAAGCGGAATTGTCTGAGCGCGTAGCGAAAATTACCGGGCAAGCTCTGCATAAAGAGGCCTCTCCGTACGGTACGCAGCGTAGCGGCGGCAAGTTCCCGCAAATTGGGCGACTCGCTGCGCGCCAGGTGTTGGACAAACTTCCCCCGGTTGCCGCTTTGCCGGCTGCCCTAATTGACGATTGGGGGAGGATTTTGTCTCGCAGATGGCTTGAGGAACTGCGGCTATTCGGCGCCCGAGACCAGGCCGAATTGCTTTCGCATTTCGCGGTGGCCAAACTTGGTGATGCTTAGGGCGCGGCTGTCTGGGTCTTGATTCAGCCATCGGCGTTTTAGACTGACCTCTAGCAATGCCGCGGCCACCGCACCGCCCATGTGCGGACGGCGTTCGCTCCAATCCACACAGGGATAAACGAAACGCCGGCGCAGCTTGCGCGTTGCCGCGATGTCAATGCCTAAGGCTTCGAGCGCCTTTGTGCCGCGTGATGTCAGGTCATAGGCGGCATCGGCTCTCGAGCTGTTCGCCAGCCAGCCGAGCGTTTGGAAACGGTCGTGGAGCTGAACGCCGAGAGTGCCGGCGATGTGGTCATAGCAAGTGCGAGCCGCTCGCAACGCACTCGGAGTGGTCACCACAAAAACATCCCGCGCGCCCCCTGCCAATACGTTTAAAGCTTCCAAGGCGGCGGCCACATCTTCTCCGGCCAAACTGTAGTAGCGATGCTTTCCCTGCGCGAATACCCTCACGAGCCGCTGCGTTTTTAGTCGATGCAAGTGCACGCTGGAGGTGGACGGAGTCACGCCCGCGACGATCGCGAGTTCCGTGCCGGTGCGGGCGCGGCCGTCCATCAGGCAATAGAGCATGCGCGCGCGCGCGGGCTCTCCGATGGCTGCGGCAATTTTGGATACTGCGGGTTCCGTTTGCTCCGTTTGTGTGGCGACATCCATAGTTTGATTATGAACGAAGCGTTCTTGTCTGGCAATCGCTATACTTCCGGGCCATGCGGAAAACGAAGCAACCTGGCAGGAAGATCAGCCGCCGCGAAGCCATTCAAGGAGTGGTGGCGACGGTGCTGGCGCTGGGCGCTGCCGGCGGCGCGTCGGCAAGTGAGACCAGGCTTAAACAAGCAGCACATCAAGGCCAAACAAATCAACGCCAAGCAGGGGGGGGAACAATGACTATCGTGTGCGTCATACGCTATCAGATCGATCCGTTTCAGCGAGATGCCTTCAAAAAATATGGGGAAAATTGGGGACGAATCATTCCGCGGTGCGGCGGGAATTTGCTGGGATATTTTCTGCCGTATGAGGGAACCAACGACATCGGGTGGGGGCTAATCTCGTTCGATAGCTTGAGCTCGTATGAAGCGTACAAAGCGCGCTTGAGAGCGGACCCGGAGGCGCGTGAGAATTTCGCCATGTCGCAAACGAAGAAGTTTATCCTTCGCGAGGAACGAAATTTCGTTGAAGTGGTCGACGGCACGTTCGGGATTCCCGCGGCCTTGCCGCCGACGCGGTAAAAGCGAATTGTCTGCGTACTTAAAAGGCCCACGACTTGAGTTGGCGCGCGATTTGGGCAGCGGAAAGAACCGCGTGGTAGGCTAAACGAGTCGCGGCGTGGTGCTTCCTCTCCGCGCTTGGGGGCCGGCGCGGGTGCTGAGACGATTTGCGGTTTTTCTTTCGGCGGCGCAATCGGTTTTATTCCTGGCGCACTATTTATTGTTTGAGACGCTGGTGTTTGCCTGGGGATTGTCCGGCACGCCCGGCCGTGTGCTGGCCGTGGCGCTGGCGGTTTTGTCGATCAGCTTTCTCGGCTCTTCGCTACTGGCATTTCGCTATTTCAACGTGGCGATTCGCGCAGTTTATCGCATTGGCGCGGTGTGGCTGGGAACGTTCAACTATCTATTTATGGCGGTGTGCGCTTGGTGGCTGGTTTATGGCGCGTTGTCTCTTGCGAAGGTAAGTGTTTCGCCACGCATGCTGGCGGCGGTTTTGTTGGGGCTGGGCCTGGCTACCAGCGTCTACGGCGTGGTGAACGGAAACTGGACGCGCGTGCGGCGCATTACCGTGCGGCTGGCGGGGCTGCCGGAATCCTGGCGCGGGCGGACGATTGCGCTGGTGAGTGATTTGCATTTGGGGAATGTGCGCGGCGCGGGTTTTCTTCGCCGCGTGGTGAGAAAAATTACGCGGGAAAATCCGGCGCTGGTAATTGTGGCGGGGGATCTTTTTGACGGCACGCCGATCGATGCAGACCGCGCCGCGGAGCCGCTGGCGGGTCTGAAAGCTCCGCTCGGGGCGTTTTTTTCCGAAGGCAATCACGAAGAGTTCTCGAATCCCGCGCGGTTTCTGAACGCCATCCGCAAAGCGGGCGTGCGCGTGCTGGATAACGAGATTGTAGATGTGGACGGACTGCAGTTGATTGGCGTGCCGTACAAGCATGCCACGCAGGCGGAGCACTTTCGTTCCGTGCTGGCGCAATTGCGGATTGACCGAACACGGGCGAGTGTTTTGATTACCCATGCGCCGGATCATCCGGAGGTCGCGGAACAGGCTGGAGTGTCCTTGCAGGTTTCCGGGCACACGCACCTCGGGCAAATGTGGCCCTTCACGCTGATAGCGCGGCGAATTTACCGGGAATTTGTGTATGGCCTGAGCCGGATTGAAGGGCTGCAGGTATATACCTCGTCCGGGGCGGGGAGCTGGGGACCGCCGCTGCGGGTCGGGTCGCAGGCGGAGATGGTAATGATTCGCATAGAGTAGCCAAATCGAGTAGGCCCATCGCATCGGCAGGGTTTCCGGGGCGCGCTGTCCGCTCGCCATCTCTTTTAATGCGCGGAGACGGAGCCGCGTTTCGCGTGCGGATCATTCTTGCGCAGAACGAAGGACAAAAAGAACATTGCTAGCGCCGCGAGGCC
>JBEKVU010000078.1:0-11595 GCA_049513775.1 Candidatus Acidiferrum sp. | reverse complement strand
TACTCACCAGTACGCCCAGCCGAACGCAAACCCTTCGCAGGGCTTTCCAGTACGTCCGTCGCCGCCACTCCGGTAATCAACCGCGCTCCGCGGCTGAAGGTAAAATATTGAAAGCCCCATTCAATGAACACCTTCACGCGGCTCTGAAACTGCACGATGTAAATCAGGTGAATGAACACCCAGATCAGCCACGCCAGTACCCCGGAAATATGCAGTCCAAAAATATTCGCCACCGCCGCCGCGCGCCCGATCACCGCCATATCGCCTTTGTTGAAGTACGCAAACGGCGCCGTTTCTTTCCGCCCTTCCAGCCGCGCGCGAATCACTTTTGCGGCGTATGCCCCGCCCTGAATCGCTACCTGTGCCACTCCGGGCAGCGCTTCACCATTTTTCTCGACGGAATGCGCCAAGTCTCCCACGATCCAGATGTCCGGGTAATTCGGCACCGTCAGGTCTGGCTTCACGGTGATCCGCCCAGTTCTGTCCGTCTCCGCTTGCGTGCGTTCGGCCAGTCGCTTGCCGAACGCCGTGCTAATGATGCCTCCCGCCCATAACACCGTCTTCGCGGGAAGATGTTCGACGCTCTCTCCTTTTCTAAAGGTCACACCTTGCGCGTCAATATCCGTCACCATCACGTCCTTCATCACTTCCACGCCCAGCCGCGTCACCAGTTTCTCGGCCTTCGCGGAAAGGCTCTCGGGATACGAATTCAGCACCCGAGTCCCGCCTTCCACCAGCAAAATCCGCGCGGCCGCCGGGTCAATGTGCCGGAAATCATGCTTTAGCGTTTCGTTGGCGATCTCTGCCAGCGCCCCCGCCAATTCCAGGCCCGTCGCGCCGGCCCCCACAATCACAAACGTCAGCCACGCCTTCGCGTCCCCTGGATTCTTCGCGCGTTCCGCTTCTTCAAAGGCATACAGAATCTTGTGCCGGATCGCCGTAGCTTCCTCAATCGACTTCAGGCTCGGCGCCCATCGCTGCCACTCGTCGTTCCCGTAGTAAGAAGTCTGCGAACCGGTTGCCACAATCAGCGAATCGTATTCGAACACCGCGCCATCGCGCAGCGTCACGCGCTTCGCGTTCGGATCGATGTCCGTCGCCTCGCCCAGCAGAACCTGGGTATTTTTTTGCTCGGACAAGACGCCGCGTATCGGCGCGGCAATCTCTCCGGGCGACAGCGATCCCGTCGCCACCTGATACATCAGCGGTTGAAATAAATGAAAGTTCCGCCGGTCGATCAGCGTCACGTCCACCGGTGCGCGTTTCAGCCCCTGCGCGGCTACCAGCCCGCCGAATCCGCCGCCCAGAATCAACACCCGGTGCCGCGCTGCCATATTCGCGCTCCTTTTTTTTGTAACCGCCCTTCAGTGAAAATAATCAATCTGGTATGCTTGCCTATCTAAGATGCCCGCTGTCCCAGGTCTGATCCTACATTTTGAGTGGACTCTTGGGGATGCGCTCCGCCACATTATCTTTATCGCTGTTGCTTCTGACCTCGTGCTGCTCCGCCAGAGGACAGTCCCTATCCGCGGACGAGGGCCCCGACCGTGTAGCCCCGGACCGTGTAGCGGAGGTTGCGCCCGAGCGCGCACTGCCTCATAACGTCGCGGTCGATGCCACCGGCGTCGCGCTCAGTGCTGACGCACCGCAAACCATCGTCATCGGTTTCATGGGAGGCAAAGTCTCCCACGAGGAGAATCGCAACGAACTTGTCATCTCCAAACGTCTGCGCGCTTCCTTCCCGCCGGACGCTTACTTCGCAATCTTCGAAAATCGCCGCCTCGAAGACGCCCACCAGGAGATCCTGCATCTTCTCAGTAGTACCGTCGAACACCCGCTGCCGGAAGGTTTGTCCGGCCCGCTCTCCGATCAGGAAAAGCGCCGTGCCCGAATCGTCCTGTACGGACATAGTTGGGGCGCGTCTGCAACGGTCACGCTCGCCAACGAGCTACGCAAAGACGGCGTCCCGGTGCTCCTAACCATTCAAGTCGATAGCGTTGAAAAACACGGTCAAAACGACGCCGTGATTCCCGACAACGTCTCGCGCGCCATTAATTTCTATCAACCGGACGGCATGCTCCACGGCCGTGAGGAAATTCGCGCCGCCAACCCTGCTCGCACGCAAATTTTAGGAAATTATCGCTATTCCTACAAAGATGGCGACGCACCCGACGAATGCCGCGCTTACCCCTGGTTCGAGCGCGTCTTCATCAAAACCCACATCGCAATCGAGTGCGACCCCGTCCTCTGGACGCGCATCGAAGGCCTAATCCGCGAGGCCCTCAGCCCAAAAGGAGAAACAGCCGCTCGCTAACACAGGTCATCGTCCCGGTCCCGGCCTCGTCCATCTCGTGGCCGCTGCCTCTGTAGCGCCCGCCTTCTGTGGCGGTCGCCTTTTGTCAATTAGCGCGAGGACCCTGCAAAAAAAGGCCCCTCGAGTGGCCACCGGCCTTCGTAATACAAACACACGATCCACATGAACCAAAGGAATCCCGAAAACTCCCGAGCTCGCATTGCCGCAGAATGGTACTTCTTAAAGTGTCTCTGCGCTCGCAATCTTTCCGTGGCTGTCCGTCAGGATCTCTGCTCAAAATTGCCCGCCGCTACTTTCACCGATCTCGCGAACCAAATCGTCTTCGAAGAAATCCGCGCCTTAAGCAAACAATCACTCCCCGCTTTTACCGTCGATTTACGCGAACATTTGCCCACGCGCGTTACGGCCCTCGGCTTCCCAGACCTGGATTTCCTCGATCTCCTCGCCGCAGGGGATATACCTGCGGAACAAGCGCAGACGCGGTTACGCCAAGCGCACCAACTGCTGCTAGGCCTAGAACAAAATTAATTCAGTTCGGATCGAAAAATTGCTGGACGAGGAGGTCAATCTTGCGCTGGAACCTCAAGCGATCCCATCACTCCGGCGTTGCGCTCTTCGCCTTTCGGCCGCCCAATTCGCAAACCGCCGCATCCCCACGCGATGCTTCCACGACAGCGCAAAAAACTTCCCCGGCGTCATCTCCCCAACCTGCGTTCCTAGATAAGTCTCGAAACGCCACACAAGGTAGGGGCTCTTCCACGGCCTTAGCCGGTAGCCACGCGCGGAAATCCAGTAGTAACGCAGCGAATTCAACATAATCCCGCTAAAAGCTGCTCACCTGCTTGCAATCAATTCCCCGCCATCGGCACCGACAAATGCTCATGCACCAGCAGCCAATTCGTCCCGTGCTTCTCCCAAATCCCGGTGTACCGTACATCTACCTCCGAACTCTTTCCGTCCTTCTCGGTAACCGCCAGATGCATCGGAACAGTCGTCCACGCAATCATTCCTCGTCGCGAAACCTTTAAATCCTTCCCCGCCGTCAACTTCACGCTCGCCGCCCCGTCCAGAAATTCCTTCTGCACTCCTGCGTGATATTCCTTCCAGCTGTGATACGCAAAGGGCGCCAGGTCGTAAAACACCAGCCCGTCCGCCTGCTCATAAAACTTCGCCGGCGCATCCGCATTTCCGCTACTCCACGCCGCGCAATAATCGTCCGTCAATTTGCGAAACGTGGCGTCTTCGCTGGCCTTCTGCTGCGCCCGCGCTCCCACAAACGTTAGCAGGCCTCCAAGGATCGCCAGCGCCACATAAAACAACCAGTGCCCTCGACCCCGCACACTCCGCACGACGACACACGCATCACCAGCTGTCATGCCAGCCCTCCTGGGACCAACAGCTTCGCCCCGCGGTTTGAACCACGCACAAATCGCCGAGACCGGGGCGCAACTCCACTATTTGTATGCGCCTACCCTATTTCGAAACGCCCATTTTTGCAACCCGGTCCCAACCCGATCCCGAGCCCCGTCGCGCACCCCGGAATCCAGCCTCTCTCGCCATCTTGCGTCCACCTGCCGCCAACCGCCATTCGCCGGTAAAACTCCCCCACCCGCCGAATGCCCCGTGAGCCCCAACGCGCCCACCGCTACTCTCGCCTTGGGCCAAGCATTTCGGCTCGAAGCCATCAGCGAGGAAACATCATGACGTCCGCAGAAAACAAAACGCCATCGATTAGCGACACTCTCGGCACCGCCCTGCTGCTCTTCGGCGCGGTCCTTTGCTATCTCCGCATCGAAGCCATCGACCAGAAGATCGCCGACCTGTTCAACGCTTACGGCTCTAACGCCTTCGGCCTGCTCCCCTCGACGGGACTTGCCGCCGCTCGCCTGTTGCAGAATTTGACCCTCAACCCAGCATCATCGCTCTCTGCTCTTATCCAGTTCTTGCTATCATGCTGGCCGGTGGCCATCCTCTTCGTCGGAGCATTTTTCTTGCGCAAAACCCTCTTCCCTAGCCGTCCGCTATCGGCGGAGCAGGCTTCGCGATCTTCCGCCCAACCGGTGCGCGAATGATCATTCGTCAATATCGCGACGTCCAGGGCGGCCTCATCGGTGGCGCCGTCGTGATTCTCGTCGGCCTGGTATTTCTGCTGGACAATCTAGGCATCGTCGCCGTCGGTCATCTCTTTCGCTTTTGGCCTATGATTTTGGTACTCGCCGGCATCGCATCTCTCTCTTCGCGGCAGGGCTACGTCAAAGGAGTCGTTCTTATCGTTGTAGGCGTTCTCTTTGAACTCGACTCTCTAGGCATCGCCCACTTTCGCTGGAGTTCTCTCTGGCCACTCGCCATCATCGGCGCCGGAATTGCCGTGATGTGGACCACTCTAGAAGCCCGCCGCATCGGCGCAATCGATGGCGATCCGCGCACCACGCTCAACGAATTCGCCCTTTTCGGCGGCATCGAGCGCCGCATCACCACCACCGACTTCAAAGGCGGCGTAGTGACCGCCCTTTTCGGCGGCGTCGAGCTGGACATGCGCCAAGCCACCATCACCCAGGACGCCGTCGAAGTCACCGTTAACGCCATTTGCGGCGGCTGCGAACTGCGTGTCCCAGAAGCCTGGGAAGTCGTCGCCCATGGCCAAGGCATTTTCGGCGGTTACGTGGACAGCACCAAGGCCCGCGAGTACTTGCCCGAAACTCTCGCCGGAACTCGCCGCAAAGCCCTCATCCTCCGCGGCGTGGCCCTTTTCGGCGGCGTCGAAATCAAGAATTAGCGCGCGTATGCATCCCTTACTCGCCCGCCCCGGCCGCTTTCCCGCCTACGCTGTGGCTTGGGTTCCCGTCACGATCTTTGTCACGTATCTGTTGCGTGCTAGCGGAAAACTCAGCTGGACCGAAGCGCTCGTCCTGGCTCTGCCACTCTGTCTTGTCTACCTCTTCATCTGTCTTTCCGCGTGGTACTCCTGCAAGAGTGCCCCGCTCGATCGCACCGATCCCATTCGTCTGGTGCTCACGCACATTGCCGCCGCCGCGGTAGAGAGCTTCCTGTGGGTCGAGCTTGGCAGGCTCATTCCTTACGCTTTATCGCGTTTCTCCGCCTTCAGTGATCTCAGTTCCCGCTATGCCGCGGCGCTGCCAGTTCTCTTCGCCGCCGGCATTCTGATTTATCTGTTAGCCATCGCCTATTACTACGTGATCTTGTCTCTCGACGCCTCTCGCGAAGCCCAAGCGCGCATCATGGAAACCACCATCCTCGCCCGCGACGCCGAACTCAAAGCTCTGAAAGCCCAAGTCAATCCTCACTTCCTCTTCAACAGCCTCAACTCCATCAACGCCCTCACCAGCATCGACCCCGCCAAAGCCCGCGAGATGTGCATCCTGCTCGCCGAATTTCTCCGCATGACGCTCGGCCTCGGCGAAAAATCCAGCATCCCGCTCGGCGAGGAGCTTCATCTCCTCGAACGTTTCCTGGCCATCGAAAAAGTTCGCTTCGGCGCCCGTCTCGAAATGCGCGAAGACATTCAAGCGCAAGCCAAAACCGCGCAAATCCCCGCTCTAATCCTCCAGCCGCTCGTCGAAAACGCCGTCACCCACGGCATCGCCAATCTTCTCGACGGCGGCATCATCACCCTAACCGCTCGCTCCACCGCCGACCGCCTCACCATCATCGTCGAGAACACCTGCGATCTAGACGCCACCTCCATCCGCCGCGGCGGCCTCGGCCTTGCCAACGTACGCAGCCGCCTCGACGCCCGCTACGGCAAAGAAGCCGACATGCGTGTCACCGCCGAGTCCGGCACCTTCAAAGTTCAACTCTCTTTGCCGATCGAAATCGCCCCGGCCGAAGTTCGCCCCGAGGCCCTCGAAGCGGAGGAAAAAATCCGATGAGCTCCGCCAAGCCCATCGGCGCCATCATCGTTGACGACGAGCAGCTTGCCCGGCATGCCGTCCGCCAACTGCTCGACTCACACCCAGAAATCGCCGTCCTCGCCGAATGCGCCAACGGCCTCGAAGCCGTCAAAGCCGTCGCTGAACATCAACCTGCGCTAATTTTTCTCGACGTCCAAATGCCCAAGCTCACCGGCTTCGATGTTCTCGAACTCATCAATACCAACGCTGCCGTAATCTTCACCACCGCTTTCGATCAATACGCCATGCGCGCCTTCGAAGTCCACGCCGTCGATTACCTGCTCAAACCGATCGGCCGCGACCGCTTCGAAGCCGCGCTGAATCACGCGAAAGTTCGCATCGAAAAAAAATCCCCCAACCCTCGCGCCGGAGATCTAGCCGCCGCCGCGCGTCCTCTGCAACAATTCCTAGAGCGCGTGGTAGTAAAAGACGGCGCAAAGGTGAGCATCATCCCAATCGCAAAACTAGATTACGTAGAAGCTCAGGACGACTATGTAGCGCTGGCCAGCGCCGGAAAAAAACATCTAAAACAACAAACCATCGCCAGCCTGGAAGCCTGCCTCGACCCACAATCCTTCGTCCGTATACACCGCTCCTACCTCGTAAACCTTGAACGCGTCACGCGCATCGAGCCCTACGCTAAAGACAGCAAAATCGCCATTTTGTCCGATGGAACACGCCTTCCGGTCAGCCGCTCGGGCTACGCCCGCCTGCAAGAACTACTAGATCACCGCCCCAAGCAATAAATGCGCTATCTGCCGGCGTTGTGTAGAAGGCCCTTTCTTCCTCTGCGCCCTCTGTGCACTCGGTGTTAAAAAAGCCCCTTATGCCAATCTCCTAACCCAAACCCGACTAGTAGCCGGCTTCCCCAAATGCATCAACTTCCCGCCAGCCCTTACCGTCATAGTCTCGTCATACTCCCGATTCAAAATCTCGAGGATCGTCCCCGGTCGCAACCGCAACCCCTCCAAAAACTCCAAGAACTGCGCGTCCTTCTCATACACGCAAACAATCTCCGCCTTCTCCTCCGCCCGCAAATCCGCGAGCAGCACCGCCCCGCTCCGCCGCAATTTCGCAATCCCCCCGCGCATTGGCACGCCATGCGGACACGATTTCTGGTTCCCAAATCTCTTCAACAGCAGCGCCTCAACCTCGGGAGAAATCGCATGCTCCAATCGTTCCGCCTCGTCGTGCGCCTTAGCCCACGAAAGCCCGATCACTTCGGTCAACAGCATCTCCGCGAGCTGATGGCGCAACGCCAGCCGCTGCGCCACCGCGCGCCCCTTCCCGGTCAAGGCAATCCCTCCATCGCGCCCCACGCGCACATGCCCATCGCGCGTCATGCGCTTCAGCGCCGCCGTCACCGCCGGCGGCGTCACGTGCAACTCCTCCGCCAGCCGCGCGCTGATCGGCACGTGGTCCTCTTCGAGCATCTCCCAAATCGCCTTGAGATAGTCTTCCTGCGAAACGCTAGTCTGTTCGCGCCTCAATCCATCGCCTCACTCACCGCACGCGCCAAGCGTCGCGCCTATGCGCCTACGTAGGTGCCGGCTTCAGCCCGGCCTCCCAACCGCCACCGCCCCGATGCAACACTCACGCCGCAATCGAAAGGGCGTTCATGCACCGGCCGCACCTGTTCGATTCCTTCAGACTATCCGTGTTTTGCAATGCGAGCAAATGGCCAGCAGAACGCGAGCCAAAGAAGAGAACCGCCGCCTTACCGACCGACCTCGGCCATTTTCCGCCGAGCGCCCAGCCCAACCAGCTCAAGAAAATGCCGATGCACGGTAGTATCGCTCGTCAGCTCAGGGTGAAACGCAGCCGCCATCACCTGGCCCTGCTGCACCAACGTGGGCTTCCCCGCATATTCCGCAAGCACCACAACCCGAGGTCCCACCCGCTCAATCACCGGCCCACGAATAAACACCATTTCCAATGGTTCTTTATGCAGTGCCGTAGGCCCACTCACTACGTCGCTATGCACCTGTCGCCCGTACCCGTTCCGCAACACCGTCATATCCAGCAGCGCCAGCGAATCCTGCGCCGCATTCTTCACTTCCGAGGCCAACAAAATCGCCCCAGCACAAGTCCCAAAAACAGCCTTACCCTCTCGAGCAAACGCCTTGATCGCCGAGTCCAACCCCCCCTCGCGCAAAAACTGCAACTGCGTAGTGCTCTCCCCGCCAGGCAATATCAAGCCGTCGCACCCATCCAAGTCCGCAACCGTGCGCACTTCCACGCTCTCTGCGCCCATGCCAGCCAGCATCCCAGCATGCGCTGCAAAATCCCCCTGCACCGCCAATATCCCAATCTTCACGCCCATCCTCTTCCGTATTCTTTGGGCACTCTGCGGGCTCTCTGTTAAATAAATATTCTCCCGCTCTACAGACGCCGCACGACTAAGCTCACCACCCCCGCGTCGACAGCATATCCTTCTCGTCCATTACTCTTACATCCAACCCCGGCATGGCCTCCCCCAACTCCTCGCACGCCTCCAGCACCGCCGCCGCATCCGCAAAATGCGTGGTCGCCTTCACCACTGCCTTCGCCCGCTTCTCCGGATCACTCGACTTAAAAATCCCCGATCCCACAAACACCGCCTCCGCTCCCAGCGACCGCACCAGCGCCGCATCCGCCGGCGTAGCAATCCCGCCCGCCGAGAAATTAGGCACCGGCAACTTTCCCGCCTTCGCCACCTCGCGGATCAATTCGAACGGCGCCCCAAGCTCCTTAGCCTCGCGCATCAACTCATCGTCCCGCATGGTCGTCAACTTTTTCATTTGCGAGATGATTGTCCGCATGTGGCGTACCGCCTCCACCACGTTTCCCGACCCCGCCTCGCCCTTCGTCCGAATCATCGCCGCGCCCTCGCCAATGCGCCGCAAGGCCTCGCCCAAATTCCGCGCCCCGCAAACAAACGGCACGCGGTAATCATGCTTCCAAATATGATTCTCTTCGTCCGCCGGCGTCAGCACTTCGCTCTCATCGATAAAATCCACTTCCAGCGCCTGTAAAACTTCCGCCTCCGAAAAATGGCCAATCCGCACCTTGGCCATCACAGGAATCGTCACCGTCTTCATAATTTCGCGAATCACTCTGATCGACGCCATTCGCGCCACGCCACCTTCTTTGCGAATATCCGAAGGTACGCGCTCGAGCGCCATCACCGCGCAGGCTCCCGCCTTCTCGGCAATCTCGGCTTGCGCCGCGTTCGTGACGTCCATAATCACGCCGCCCTTCAGCATCTCCGCCAACCCGACCTTGACGCGCCACTCATTCGACCCCTTATTCCCATTCTTCGCCACATTGCCATTCACTTTATTCGCGTCCATAACCTCTCCTCTGAACTTGTAGCGGCCGCCTTCTGAGCCGGGCGCCTTTCCGAAGCCATTCGCAAACCAATCCGTGACCAAAAAAAGATCAAGCGATTAAACTCTTGCTTCCTTCGTTCCCAACACCACAAACCTCGCCCGACCCCGCGCCAAAATCATCCCCGCCGCATCCCGAATCTCGCACATCTGAAACAAATTCCGCCCCACCTGCGCCGTCTCAAACGCCTCCACAAAAATCTCCTGATCCACGCGTATCGGCTTCAAGTAATCAATATTCATATCCGCCGTTACCGCCTGCGCCCCGCGAAACCGGCACACCTTCCCCATCGCTTCATCGAGCACCATGGCAATGATCCCGCCATGCACCATCCCGCCCCCGCCTTGATATCGCGCCCCCAAAACAAATTTCCCCGTAATCCTCCGCTGCACATTATCCTGTACAAACGTTAGCAGCATCCCCGCATCGGCCGCCCCGCCACATCCAAAACACTTATTCTCCGCATTCGGGGCCAACACAATCGTGTCACTCACTCAATCCCGCCTTTGCCTTGATAGCAGCCGGGCTCTAGTCCCGGCCTTTCTCTCTGCGTCCTCTGTGTTAAAAGAACCGTTTCCGTTACCTCGATCCCTCAAACCAACGCCACCCGGCTCCTCTCCGCCCTCCTAACTCCGCGCTCCCTCTTCTTCATCTCCCCGCGCAACATCTCCGCCAAAATCGCCACCCCGCGCGTAATATCCTTCTCATTCATCGCCGCATACCCCAATCGCAAAGTATTCGGTAGTGGACTCTGCACATAGAAATACCGCCCCGGCGCAAACAGCACCCCGCGCTCTTTCGCGTGAATCAACAACTCACTCGCGTCAAAACCCGGTGGCAACTCGAGCCACAAGCACATCCCACCCTCGGGCTTCGTCCATCGCGTTCCGGCCGGCATATATTTTCGCAGCGCCTCGTCCAACGCCGCCAGTCGCGACGCATATACCTTCCTCATCCTAGTCACGTGCTTCGTAAACAATCCTCGCCGCAAAAATTCCGCTAGCGACGCCTGCGCCAATTGATCCGTATGAATGTCCGTATTCTGCTTCACCACGCGCAGCCGCTCAATCGCCGCCGCCGGTGCCACAATCCACCCGACGCGCAACCCCGGAAACGCCACCTTCGCAAAACTATCGATGTGAATCACCAAGTCACCGCGATCGAGTTGCTTCAAAGAAGGCACGCGCTCGCCCGGCCCATGCAGCCGCGCATAAATATGATCTTCCACCACCGGCACCGAATGCCGTCCAGCCAATTCCAGCAACTTCTTCCGTGAAGCCAGTGGCAAAGACATTCCCGTCGGATTATTGAAATCCGGCGTCACCACAATCAACTTCACGCGATTCGCCGCCAGCGTATCCTCGAGCGCCTCCACGTCCATGCCCAGCGACGTCCCCGGCTCGGCATGCGTCCGCACCGGCACCGCCAAACAACGCGCTCGCGCGCCGTTGAAGATCGCAACCGCGCCCGGATACGCCGGATTCTCCAGAATCACCGAATCTCCCGGCCGCACAAACGCCTTGCTGATCAAATCCAAGGACTGCTGGCATCCATCGGTGATCAAAACATTTTCGTCTTTCGCCGGAATGCCCTCGGTGCGCAGCAGCTCGATAATCGCTTCCTTCAGCGCCGGATATCCATCCGACGGTCCCAGCCGCAAAACTTCCACCGCCTCGCGCCGCAGCACCGCATTGATGCAAGTCTGCAGCTCTTCGACCGGGAAATATTCTTCCGCCGGCCGCGCCATCACAAAAGACAACGCATCCTCGGGCGCAGCAGCAGTCAGCCGGCTCAGCACTTCCTCCCCGCGTTCATCCGCAAACAGCAGCTCCCACCGTATCCCGCGCACGCCATCCAAAACCGGCGGCGCAGGCGGCGTAATCTTCAATCCATTGCCATTAGCTCGAATAAACGTTCCCCGCCCCACATGCCCCTGAATCAACCCTTCCGACTCGAGCTCGGCATACGCATTCGCCACCGTAGTCCGATGCACACCCAGCG
>JBEKVU010000077.1:0-11803 GCA_049513775.1 Candidatus Acidiferrum sp. | reverse complement strand
CTCCTATTCGGGATTAGGAATCCGAGCTCAGACGCCTAGTTAACCCTTTAAAACCCAGGCGGAGATTACCAGGCGCTGGATTTCGCTGGTGCCTTCGTAGATTTCGGTGATGCGGGCGTCGCGGTAGTGGCGCTCGACGGGATACTCTCGGCTATAGCCGTTGCCGCCGTGGATTTGGATGGCTTTGTGCGTGACGCGGGTGGACATTTCGCTGGCGAACAATTTTGCCATGGCGGCGTCCATGCTGAAGCGCGCGCCGGTGTCCTGCTTCCAGGCAGCTTTGCGATTGAGCAGGCGGGCGGCGTCGAGTTCGGTGGCCATGTCCGCCAGCATGAACTGGATGGCCTGAAATTGGCTGATGGTGCCGCCAAAGGCTACGCGTTCTTGCGAATATTTTAGTGCGGCTTCAAACGCGCCTTGCGCGATGCCCGTGGCCTGCGCGGCGATGCCGATGCGGCCGCCGTCGAGCGTGGAGAGCGCCACTTTGTAGCCTTCGCCTTCGTCGCCGATGCGATTGGTTACCGGGACGGCGCAATCGGTGAAAATCAGTTCGCTGCAGGCGGTGGCGCTGATGCCTAACTTCTTTTCTTCTTTGCCGACTTTGAAGCCGGGCGTCCCGCGTTCAACGATCAGTGCCGTGATGCCTTTTTCGCCCTTGGCTGGCTCGGTGTTTACGTAGACGATGGCCGCGTCGGCCGCGCCACCGTTTGTAATCCAAGCCTTGGTCCCGTTGAGGACGTAAGCATCGCCGCTGCGCACGGCTTTGGTTTGCAGGGCGGCGGCGTTAGAGCCGGCTTGCGGTTCGGTCAAGGCGAAGCAGCCGATTTTTTCGCCGCGCGCATAAGGAACGAGGAATTTCTTTTTTTGCTCTGCGGTACCGTAGTGTTGCACGGGGCCGCAGTAGAGCGAATTTTGCGCCGAGAGGATTACTCCGGTAGAAGCGCAGCAACGCGAAATTTCTTCGATCACGACGGTGTAGGCGATGTGGTCGAACCCCGCGCCGCCTTCGGATTCCGGTACGGCTACGCCGGTGAGCCCGAGCGCGGCAGCTTTTTTGAAAAGCTCGCGTGGAAAATGGCCGGTTTCGTCGAGTTCCTTGGCGAGCGGGCGGACTTCGGCTTCAGCGAATTCTCTAACGCTTTTCTGTAGAAGTTCCTGTTCTTCGTTGAGTGCGAAATTCACGAGCGGTCTTCCTTATGCGGCTCTTCGTACAAGCCGCCATCGGACGCGCTAGGCGCATCCGCGCGCAGCGCCGCGTGCAGGCGTTTATACGTCACGGATAACTCTTCAGGATGCACGCGAGTTTCTCCGATTACGGTCATGAAATTGGTGTCGCCAAACCAGCGCGGCAAAACATGCAGGTGAAGATGCCCGGTGACGCCCGCGCCGGCGGCCCGGCCAAGATTCATGCCGAGATTGGTGCCGTCGGGCTGATAGAGCGTTTGCAGCGCGGTCTCCATGCGTTTGCTCAACTCCATCATTTCCGTCGTGGTATCCGCGTCGCACAGCTGCAATTCCGCCACGTGCGCGTACGGAACGATCATCACGTGTCCCGAAGTGTAGGGGTAGCGGTTCAAAATCATAAAACATTTCGCGCCGCGCCAGACGATGTGCGCTTTTTCGTCGTCGCCGCGCGCCAGTTCGTGGCAGAAGACGCACGCGACTTGTTTGCCGGCGCTGGCCAGGGCGATGTATTGGTAGCGCCAAGGGCTCCATAGATAATCCATCGCCAACGCGCCTCCGATGCGCAGGGTTGCGCGTTTCAGAATATCCTATCTTCGCGGATAGGGTCAGGCGGGGGTAGTACAGGCACTCTTGCCTGTGCTAGGAAAGGCGCGCAGCGTGCTGCGCCACTAGAACGGAAAAAGAAAAGGGCAAGAAGCGACGGATGGACTACGCGGCGTCGCCGTTGGAGTTGTTGACGAAATCCTTCAGTTCTTTGCTGGGCTTAAAGAAGGGGATCTTCTTGGGAGGAACGTCTACCTTGGCGCCGGTCTTCGGATTGCGCCCTACGCGGCCGCGGCGGTCGCGCGTGCGGAAGCTCCCGAAGCCGCGAATTTCAATCTTGTCGCCCTTTTGCAGCGCCTGAATAATGTTTTCGAAGATGGTCTCGACGATCACTTCGGAGTCCGTGCGTTTCAGCTCAGTAATGCGCTCGACCTCCGCAATCAGGTCGGCCTTCGTCAACGTCGGTTGCTTGGTCATCATCCCTCTGCCTCGTGGGCCCTGCCCCACGTCGCCCTGCATGTCGCTACCTGTGCCAAATCGGGCCGACCGTTGCCGCGGTCGTCCCTTGCCGTAGTTTGATGATGCGCAACGGCTTAGAAGGGCAGCCACCCCTGTGGTGCCCTTCTTCCTATCACTAAAACCGCCTACAGGTAAATCTAATTATGCAACCGAAGTTTCGCTTGCGACCATCAAGAAATCGCAGCGCGAACCGCGGCGCGCGTTCGTGCCATCGGGCTAGGATTTTGTTGACGCCAGCTTGGCGCGCATCACATCGCCGAGCGTCGCGGTCGAAGACGACTTGGTCGTCTGTTTGTACTGATCGATTTCGCGGCGCTCGATCTGCTTCACCGCGGCGCGGTAGCTCAGGCCAATTCTGCGCGTCTCCGGGCTGATTTTGATGATCTTGAAGTCGTATTCCTTGTTGGGCTCGAGCGGACCGGCGCTCTTCAGCGGCCCGGTGCTCGGGCGGAACGAAGAGACGCCTTCGTCGCGGCGCTTGCGCTCTTCAATTTCCGTGTTGTGGCAGAGCGCCTCAATGTTATCGCCGAGGTCGACGAACGCACCAAAAGTGGCGATGCGCGAGACTTTACCCTTCACCACGTCGCCGACCTTGTGCTTCTTCAGCCAGTCGCCAAAAATGTCGTTGACCTGCTTGATGCCCAACGACACGCGGCGATTTTCCGGGTCGATCTTCAGCACCTTGGCGGTGACTTCCTCGCCCTTCTTGAACACCTCGTGCGGATTCTTGATGCGCTCTGTCCAGCTCACGTCGCTGACGTGCACCAAGCCGTCGAAGCCGTCTTCGAGCTCGATGAACGCGCCAAACTCCGCGATGTTGCGCACTTTTCCGGTAACCACGGTGCCGACAGGATACTTTTCCGCCGTAAGCAGCCACGGATCCGGCTGCGCCTGCTTGATACCGAGCGAAACGCGCCGGTCGCTGGGCTTGATGTCCAGCACCACCACGTCCACTTCGTCGCCGACTTTGACGATCTTCGATGGATGCGACACTTTCTTCGACCAGCTCAACTCGGAAACGTGCACCAACCCTTCGATGCCTTGCTCCAGCTCGACGAACACGCCGTAATCCACCACGCCGACAACTTTGCCTTTTACTTTTCCGCCCGCCGGATACTTTTCCGAAGCGCCGACCCACGGATCGGGCATCAGCTGCTTCAGGCCGAGTGAAACGCGCTGCTTTTCCTTGTCAAATTTCAGAATGACAACGTCCAGCTCCTGATCCGGCTTTACCACGTCGGAAGGATGCTTCACGCGGCCCCAGCTGAGATCAGTGAGGTGCAGCAAGCCGTCGATCCCGCCGATGTCGACGAACGCGCCGTACTCCGTCACGTTCTTGACGAAGCCATGCACCTTCTGCCCCTCGTGCAGCGATTCGAGCAGTTCGCCGCGCTTGGCTTGCAGCTCTTCTTCGAGCAGCGCGCGCCGGCTCACCACGATATTTCCGCGGCGCCGGTTCAGCTTGGTGATGCGGACCGGAAACTCTTTGCCTTGCAGATCGTCAAGATTCGCCGTGGGCCGCAGATCGTATTGCGAGCCAGGCAAAAACGCGCGCACGCCGAGAATATCCACCACCAGGCCGCCCTTGATGCGATCCACCACTTTGCCGTTGATGGTTTCCTTGGCCTTATAAACCGCGTCGATCTTTTCCCAGGTCTTGCGGCGCAAAACTTTTTGGTACGAGACGATGGCGTAGCCGTCTTTGTGCTCGCCGGTGCGTTGCACTTCAATCTTGCTGTTCGGCTCAGGACGCGGAATCTCCGTCTCGGAAAACTCCGCCGCCGGAATTAAACCTTCGGTCTTGCCGCCGAGATCCACCACCACGCCGTGCTCGGTGTACGCCACGACGGTCACTTCAATCACTTCTTTCGACGCGGCAGCTTCCTGCTTCTCGTCGTACTGCTCCATCAGCTTGCTCATTTCTTCTGAGCCCGCCGCTTCATCCGCCTCGCTTGAAGCTTCGGCATCCGCCGCGTGCGTCGCCGACTGCGCTTCAGCCTTGGCGTGCGCTTCGGTCTGGTTCACGCTGGCCGCCGCTGGGGCGTCCACGGTATGCGTAACTTCCGCGACTGCATTGCTTTCATCTGTCGCGTCCGGTGCGGCCGCCTGCCCCTCGCTCCGCCCGCCCGTTACTAAGCTGGCCGAAGAATTGGCTGCCGGATTTCCCTCGTCGTGTACCGGTGCGGCTGTTGCCGCCGTCTGGTTGTCGTGGTCAAGCATGATGAATTGCCTCCGGGATATGTATCCCTGTCTACTCGAATGAAGTTCCTTGCCATGCCCTGTCTGGGTGTACTGCAAGGAGGTGAACCGCTCAGTGATTACCAGCGAGCTAGCCGTTTGGCGGCTATCTCTGCATTATACGCTTCGCGGCCCTCTGGGACGATCCTGCTGCCAGCTTTTTCGTAACGCCTACAGCCTGAGAATGATACAAGCCGCCTCCAACCTGTGTCAATCAACGCCCGATGAATATGAGGGACAAACTTTCGCCCAAACGTTCTGTCTCCCGCTCGCTCTTGAAAACCGAAGAGCCGCCCGGCGGGGGCGGCTCTGACTGCAGATTCGCTGTTCGGCCAATTATGTTCGGCGAATTAGCTATTCGGCAGAAGCTTGCGGCGCGAAAGCGCCAGCACGCCCACCAATCCGACGGCCAACAACGGCAAGCTGGAGGGTTCCGGTGCCGTAACCCGAGCAGAAGTGATATCGAAACTCAAGTTGTCGTAGATGGCGGTAAGAGATTCGAGGCCGCTGCCATTGCCGCTGATTTGCGCCAAGCCGAAGATTATCGGGCCAGCGTTAAAGTTGGGGTCGACGTTCGTGAATGTGCCGGTCGCGAAGTTATACTCCTCGAAACTCGCCGCGGTGAGGCTCCCCGAGATGAGTTCGAACCCGGTCGGGCTCGAGGTTATCGTTGGTCCGGGGATCGATGCGACGTAGTAGTTCCCACCCTGCTCGATGACCGGGTGGAAGGTATTCGATCCGCCGAGAACGGTGGCGATAACGTTTTTATCCACGGACGCGGTGATTGAAAGAATGGCGCCCTGCGTTCCGGGATTGTAGGTGAAGTTGTTGTTGAGAAGCCCTTCCTGAATGGTCCCCGCGCCGATGAAGGTCCCCGCGATTTGTACCGCGGCTCCGGTATCGCCACACGAAGCGCAATTCGTGGTCGACACCGTAACCAGACCCGAAGTGCCGGGCCCTACGGTGGTGTAGTGTCCCAGGTTCATCGTCCCGTCTGTAAATACGGTATCGGCGAACGCCGGGACCGCCACTGCGCACAGCACAGCCAACACAAACCAGTGAACCCACCTAGATCGAATCATCCATTTTCCCCCTTGAGATTGTCGCTATCAGGCGCAGCCTGAGGGACACCTGCTCGACCAGCGCACGTTTAGGTCCATATGGTGGCGGCGTAAATTGACGGCTAAACCCTGTTCGTTCAAATAGTTGGGAGCGCTTACGGACTACCTAGCCGTGAGCCGGTGTGCAACTGTTTTGACCGTAAGAGAACGCGATAGGCGGATGTTGACCTTGGAGGTGCGGAGCGAACCGTCGGAAAATCGTCAGTAGTAATGTGCTCGTAAGTTCGCTGCTTATCGTACGCCCGCCCGGCCGGATTGGCGCACTTCGCGGCGGAAGTCGGGGGCGTCGACGTTTACCGTGCGGCACATTTCAAAGAGGCGGGAACGCATGCGCGCGCCGATGCGGTCGGCGATTGTATCTTCGCGCACCACGACGCGCTTGCCGTCCGGCCCCTTCACCGCTTCCGGTGCGCCTTCCGGCTCGTCAAAATAATTGGTGGTCAAAATTGTTACGCGCTTTTCGTTGTAGCGCGCGTTCAGCACCAGACCGATGATATCGAGCACCCAGGCCGACGGCTTGCTCGCGCCCAAGTCATCGAGCACCAGAATCTCCACGGTGCGCACGGGCTCGAGAATCCCCATCTCCGTCGACTCGCTCGCCGGGTTGTAACTGGCTTGAATTTCCTTCAGCAGTTCGCGGTAATCGCAAAAAAGCCCGACATGTCCGCGCGCGATCAATTCCTTCAGCGCCGCCACCGCCAGATGCGTTTTGCCGACGCCCGAAGTGCCGGTGAGCAGCAAACCCTTCTCCGCCGACATTGGATAGTTCTGCACAAAGCCCTTGGTAAGGTTCATCGCGTTCTTCAGCGATTGCGTTTGCCCCGGCGTCGCGCCCACGTCCGTGCTGTAACTTTCAAAATCGCAATGTTCGTAGCGCTTCGGAATGCGCGCCCGTTCCATCACGCGCGACGCCCGCTCGACCATCCCGCAATCGCAAGCCACAGCCATGAGCCCCGCGCCGTCCGCGCGCCCGACCATTTTCCAGCCTGTGCCACGGCATAGTGTGCAATCGTCGATAGCCATCCCCGTGTCCTTGAAGCTGGTGTTGTTTGTGACTTTGTTAGCGGCCGTCTTCTGAGGCGGTCGTCTTTGACTTTGTAGGGGCGCAGCACGCTGCGTCCCATCTCGGCAAGATCGATCCGATCATGCAAGCATACGGGGGCGATGGCGGCGCGGCAACTCTGGGTGTGTGGATAACGCGCAAAACTTTCCGTGGGACGCCGTGATTGCTAAATTTCGTGCGCTGGACGGGCCGCTTTTGGCACAGCGCGAACAATCGCGTGGCGCTCGGCATGGCTCGGCACCCGCGAAGCCACCCGCGAAAGCTCCTGCTGCACCACTTGCGCGAACTCCCCCATCTGCTTCTCCATCTCGATCATCTTCTCGCGCATGTTCAAAATAATCTCGATGCCCGCAAGATTCACGCCCATATCCCGTGCCAGCGTCAAAATCACATCCAGCCGTTCCAAATCCCCATCCGTATACAACCGCGTATTTCCCTGCGATCGTGACGGCTTCAGCAAGCCCACGCGTTCGTACAAGCGCAGCGTCTGCGGATGCAATTTATAAAGCTCCGCCACCGCGCTGATCATGTATCCGGCCTTGGCCCGCTTTTTGACTTTCACCGGCATCGCATTCTTTCTCGTACTAAGACCCGTTCTTACCTTTACTTCATTACTTCCTTAGTCGACCGCTGGGCCTTCAAACTCCCGCCTTGGCGAACAAGTCCTTACGCGGATCTTCCGGTACCACCGCTTCCAAATCCTTCATCAGCGTGCGCACGCGTTCGTCAGTCGGTTGCGGCACCACCACCTGAATCTCCACATATTGATCCCCGCGCGCTCCATTGCGCACGCTGGGCACGCCTTTTTCTTTCAGCCGCAGCGTCTTCCCGCTGTCCGTGCCGGGAGGAATGCGCACCAGCGCGCGCCCATCGATGGTCGGCACTTCAATCTTTGCGCCGAGCGTAGCCTCGGTGACTTTCACCGGAATCCGCGTATATAAATCATCGCCGCGCCGCTCGAAAAATTCGTGGGGCTTCACTTCGACGCGCAGATACAAATCCCCAGCCGGCGCTCCCATGGTCCCGGCGTTGCCTTTTCCTGGGACGCGCACGCGTCCGCCGTTAGCCAAGCCCGCCGGGATGCGTACCTCGATGGTCTCGGTCTTGCGGATGCGTCCTTCGCCGCCGCACGTCCGGCATGCGGTACGAATCTTGCCGGTGCCGCCGCAGCGCGTGCACGGCACATTGAATTTCATTTTGCCGGCCGTCTGCTGAATCGTTCCGGACCCGCCGCAAGTGGTACATGTAGTCGCCTGCCCTTGCGCGCCGGTCCCATGACACGTTTCGCAAGTCTCCATGCGCGTCACCTGCAGCTTTTTCACCGCGCCGCGCACGGCGTCCCAAAAATCAATCTCGATCTGGTATTCGAGGTCGCCGCCGGGCTGTTGTTCCGGCTCCATTCCGCCGCTGCCCTGGCCGCCGCGGAAGAATTGGCTGAAGAGATCGCGAAAACTCCCCGAGCCGCTACCCGCGCCCGAACTCGAGCCTCCACCGGAGTTGCCGCCAAAATCAAAACCGCCGAAATCAAAATTGATATCGGCGTGTTCGTCGGGATTGCCGCCGGAATATCCGGGCGCTCCGCCCGCTCCGACGTTGTCGCTGTAAAATCCATATTGATCGTAAATCTGGCGTTTCTTCGTATCAGAAAGAACGTCGTAAGCTTCCTGCAGCTGCTTGAACTTCTCTTCGGAAGATTTATCGCCGGGGTTCAAGTCCGGATGATATTTCCGCGCCAATTTGCGGAAAGACGTACGAATATCCTTCGCCGAAGCCTTTCGGCCGACGCCTAGAAGTTCGTAATAATCCTGTTTAGCAGTAGTCGCCATGTTTTAGGTAGCGGCGGCCTTCTGAGCCGGTCGCTTTTGACTCTGTAGCGGCCGGGCTGTAGTCCCGGCGCCTTTAGCTTGCTCATGTTCCAAAATTTCGGCCATCGAAAAATATTAAATATTACGCGCCAAATGTAGCGGCCGGGACTAAAGCCCGGCCGCTACAAAGGCTAACTCGAGCGCCCGATTAGTTGGGTGGCCGCTTGTCGTCCACATCTACGTATTCGGCGTCGATCACGTCCTCCGGCTTCTTGCCCGCCGGGGCGCCGCCGCCAGGCCCTGAGGCGTCGCCGCCGGCTCCCGCCCCGGCAGCACTGGCCTGCGCGGCCCCCGCCGCTTCGTTGGCCTTGTAGAGAACCTCCGCAATCTTATGCAGAGACTTCTCGAGGTTTTCCGTCGCCGTGCGCAGCCTGGCCACGCCGCCTTCGGTAATGGCCTTCCTCGCGTCTTCGATCGCATCCTCGACGGTCTTCAGGTCGCCGGCTTCGATCTTCTCGCGATTCTCCTTCACCATCTTCTCGGACTGGTACAGGATGCCGTCCAGGCGATTGCGCGCCTCGACTTCCTCAAGCCTGCGCCGGTCGTCTTCGCTGTGCGCTTCGGCGTCGACGCGCATCTTCTCGGCTTCTTCTTTTGACAGGCCGCTCGACGCGGTGATGGTGATCTTCTGTTCTTTGTTGGTGGCCTTATCCTTCGCGCTGACGTTCAAGATGCCGTTGGCGTCGATGTCAAAGGTCACTTCGATTTGCGGCGTCCCGCGCGGGGCTGGCGGAATCCCGTCCAGCTTGAAGGTGCCGAGCGAGCGGTTGTCAGTGGCAAACTTGCGTTCGCCTTGGAGCACCTTGATTTCCACGCCCGGCTGATTGTCCGATGCTGTCGAATAGGTCTCGACCTTGCGCGTCGGAATCGTGGTGTTGCGCGGAATCTGCACGGTCATCAACCCGCCGAGCGTCTCCACGCCGAGCGACAGCGGCGTGACATCCAGCAAGAGAATGTCTTTTACTTCTCCTGCCAGCACCGCGCCCTGAATCGCCGCGCCTACCGCCACCACTTCGTCCGGGTTCACGCCCTTGTGCAGTTCCTTTTCGCCGAAGAACTGGCGAACCAGTTGCTGCACTTTCGGAATACGCGTTGAACCGCCCACCATCACGATTTCTTGAATATCGTTTGGCGAGAGTTTGGCGTCTTCGAGCGCCTGCTTCACCGGCTTCATCGAGCGGTCCAGCAAATCGCCCATGAGCTGCTCGAGCCGCGTGCGCGTCAGTTTCTTTTCAAAGTGGATCGGGCCAGCCGCTCCCGCGGTCAGGAAGGGAAGGTTGATTTCCGTTTCCATCATCTGCGAAAGCTCGATCTTGGCTTTTTCCGCGGAGTCCTTCAGGCGTTGCAGCGCCATGCGGTCCTTGCTCAGGTCGATGCTGTTCTCCTTCTTGAACTCGTCGATGAGCCAATCCACGATCTTTTGGTCAACGTCGTCGCCGCCGAGGTGCGTGTCCCCGTTGGTGGACTTCACTTCCACCACGCCGGCGCCAACTTCAAGCACCGAGACGTCGAAGGTGCCGCCGCCGAGGTCATAGACCACAATCGTTTCGTCGCTCTTCTTTTCTAGGCCATAAGCCAAAGCTGCAGCCGTCGGCTCGTTGATGATGCGCACTACCTCCAAGCCGGCAATTTCGCCCGCTTGTTTGGTGGCTTGCCGTTGCGCGTCATTGAAATACGCGGGCACGGTGATCACCGCTTTGGTAACCTTTTCGCCGAGGAAATCCTCCGCCGAGGCCTTTAGCTTTCCGAGAATCATCGAGGAAATTTCCGGTGGGCTGTACGACTTGCCAAAAATATCGACGCGCGCATCGTCATGCGGACCTTTTACAACCTTATAAGGGACGCGGCGCGTCTCTTCGCCGACCTCGTCAAAGCGCCGGCCCATAAACCGCTTGATCGAATAGACCGTGTTCTCCGGGTTGGTTACCGCCTGGCGCTTGGCCACTTGCCCAACCAGCCGTTCCCCACCTTTTGTAATTGCTACCACCGAAGGCGTGGTTCGCGCGCCTTCCTGGTTTGGGATCACCACCGGCTCGCCGCCCTGCATCACGGCGACCACCGAGTTGGTTGTTCCCAAGTCGATACCAATAATCTTACTCATTGCTTGCTTCCTCCCAAATTCAGTCCAAAAAAATCTTCGCCAGACTGGCTAAACATTTCTCCCCAGGCGTAGGCGGCGAAACTTGCCTTGCCGAACTAGCAGCGCGGGCCCTGTCACGGCTTGCTGCAGCGCCAAGCGCGCTCTCGGCTCGTACCTGGACTTAGATGCCGCACAGCGTTAAACGGACTATACAACTTGAGTGGCCTGCTGTCAAGTAATCTTATATTTGTAAATAACTATAATCCGTTCAATTTGTTAACCCGCTTCCTGACCTGGTCCCGGTCCGCCCTCGAGGCGGCCGTTGCCGGGTGCCCCCCGTGGCCCTCATCTCAGCCAGAAGCAAAAACTCAATTCATTTAGAATGAACACGTTACGAACTCCCCTCAATCCGAGGAGCCGTGGTAAGTCGTTTACCATTAAACGCTTACAAACTCTTTGCGTAGAACACCGGGGGGGCGCGACCCCGCCCTGACAATTCCCACTCTTCGAGATGCGGGGCCGGGACTGCAGGCAGGTCGTACCGGCCATGGCAGCCCCCCTAGGCACGGCAGCCCCTAGTCGCGGCGGGCCAGATGGCGGGCGGGTGTGATGGCAGGTTGAATGGCCTAGCGTCCTCGACTCTTGACCAACACTCGTGAATTTTGGCGCATCTTAATTGTGTAGCGGGCTGACCAACCTGACCTTCGCCCAGCACCAGAAATTCTCCGCGTCGTGCCAAAATTTCGCGGTAGAATTCTGTGCTCTTAAATTGACCGCGCCGTTTTGGCGCGTAGTGTCCCGAGGAGGACTACGTGATTTGCCGGCTATCCCTGGCAGGACTCGTGATTACCGCAGCGGTTGCTCTTACGGCTGTCTACCTGCCTCGATACTCGTCGGTGGCCAACGCAGCTCCGGCCGATGCTGCGCCGCAGGCGATTCAGGGCGTGTCAGACATTGATCCCCACCAAACGGAAGGCTCGAAGAACGCGCCGATGGTGATGGAAGTTTTCAGCGATTACCAGTGTCCGGCGTGCAAGCAACTGTTTCTTAGCACCGATCACCCGATCGTCGACAACTACGTCAACACGGGGAAAATTTTCCTGATTCACCGCGATTTTCCGCTGCCCATGCATGCCTATTCGCGCGTCGCGGCGCGCTACGCCCGCGCAGCCGCACAGCTTGGCAAACT
>JBEKVU010000076.1:0-11866 GCA_049513775.1 Candidatus Acidiferrum sp. | reverse complement strand
CTCGAGACGTACAACATTGGCGAGCGGTTGCGCGTGGTGATCAAGATGGTGGACCGCGCGGCGAAGGGGCCGCAGGTGATTGTGTCGCGGGCGGATGCGAGTCTCGTGCAGCGGCTGTTTGAGATGGAAGTACCGGAGATTTACGACGGCACGGTGCAGATTCGCTTTGCGGCGCGCGAAGCTGGAGAGCGGACGAAGGTGGCGGTAGCGAGCCGGGATAAGGACGTCGATCCGGTGGGCGCGTGCGTGGGCATGAAGGGCATGCGGGTGCAGTCGATCATTCGGGAACTTCGCGGCGAGAAAATCGACATTATCCCTTACAGCGAAGAGACGGTAGCGTTCGCGCAGAAGGCGCTCAGCCCGGCGAAAGTGACGCGAGTGCAGATCGTGGACCCGGAGTTGAGGAAGCTGGAAGTGATTGTCGAGGACTCGCAGCTTTCCTTGGCGATTGGCAAGAAGGGTCAGAACGTACGGCTCGCCAGCAAGTTGATTGGCTGGGACATCGATATTAAGAGTGAAGAGGAAAAGCGGCGGGAGATTGAAGAGCAGATGACCGCGCTGACGGCTCCGACCACCCCGCTGACGGCGTTGGCTGGCGTGGGCCCGAAGACGATTGAGAAGGTGGAAGCGGCTGGGATTACCAACGTGGAGCAGCTCGCGGGGATGACTCCGGAGCAGTTGATGGAGATTCCGGGCATCGGCGAGAAGATGGTGGACAAGATTTATCAGGCCGTGAACCGGTTCTACGAGGGCGGCGGCGCCGAAGCTGCGGCTGCGGCGCCGACGGAAGTTACGGAGAATACGGACGATTTAGGGGAGGCGGCTGGAGAGACTGCGGAAGTTACGGAAGCTGCGCCGCTGGTGCCGCGCGAGCCTGAGACCGCGGATGAGGCTGAGGCGATGGCGGCTGAAGCGGCGGCTGCGGCGGAAGCTGCTGCGGCGGCGGAAGCTCGGACGGCTGCGACGGTTGGGGACGAGGTTGCTGGTGTTGAGGAAGAGCGACCGCCTCAGAAGGCGGCCGCTACAGAAGCGAGCGACGAGACCTCGGCGGAGCGTGCGGCTGATGCGGACGCGGTTGCGACCGAACATAGAGACGACGAACATCAAGATACTGGGCATTCCGAAACGAAGGAATCCACGGAAACGTAGTTGGGAAGCGCCTCCGGCGCGGTCGAAAGGTCACCCCAGAGTAGCGGGCTTGCCTGAGGGCCGCCAGGAACAAGGAAACGCGGGGAAAGAGTAAGGGCTGAGGAAGTCGGACGAAGGCGAAACAGTAAGGCGAAGAGACTAAGACGAAGCGAACTGGTTATGGCAATGAGTTAACAAGTCGGAATAGTGAAGCGACCGCAACGCGGTCCATAGGATTCAATGATCGACGCAAATCAAGTACGGATTAACGAACTGGCGCGTGAGCTTGAAGTTAAGGCGAAGGCGATTATTGACCTGCTGCCGGGCTACGGCGTTACGGAAAAGAAGACGCACTCGAGCTCCATTCCCGTGGACGTGGCGGAGAAGGTGCGAAGGAAGTTGGCGGGCGGCGAGGATGAGCCCGCCGCCGCTGCTCCGAAACCAGCGGAAGTGAAAGCGGCGGCACCGGCCGTGGATGCGCCAGCGGCACCGCGGCCCGCGATTCCGACGAGTGCGCCTGTTGCACCGCGACCTGTGGCTCCGAGTGCTGCGCCATCCACGGGGACTGCACCTGCTACGACACCTCCGGTTGCACCTCCTCCGGTACGTCCTGCGGCACCGGCGGCTAGTTTGACTGGCGCGACTCCGGTAATTTCTGGTGCGCCCGCGACTTCGTCGCCGGTGGCGGCAGCGCCGGGGATTGCTCCTGCGCCGCGTCCTGCTGCGACTGCGCCGACGAATGCTCCTGCACCGGGTGCTCCGCTGCGGCCGACGGTTCCTCCTGCTGTGCCGGGAACTGCGGCACCGGGAATCACTGCGACTACGCAACCGACAACCCAACCACCTGGAGTTCAGCAACCCGGCGCGCCGCGACCTGCGGTTTCGGGCGGAGTGCGGCCGAATCCGCAAGCGCCGATGCGGCCGGGGCAAGCGCCTGGCGGGAATATGCCACTGCGCCCTGGAACGCCGCCTGCGCGGCCTGGAACCCAACCTATTGGGAATCGTCCGGCGGGTGCGGCGCCTGCTGCTGCAGCACCTGGAACTGCGGGCGCGCGTCCAGCCGCACCGGCACGGCCGCCGCTACCTACGGGAAATCGTGGACCGTTGCCTACGGGCAATCGCGGTCCAGTGCCGGGAACTACGCCGGGAAGCGGACGGCCGAGTGGGCCGAGGCCGGGGCAGCCGATGCGTCCGCCTTCGGGCGGAGGGCCGGGCGGAACGGGGCGAAGTTATTCGCCGCGTCCGACGACGCCGGGCGGAGCGCCGAATCGTCCTTTTGAGCAGCGGCGTGGGCCGATGCCTACTGGCACGCGGCCGGGGCCTCGTGCGCCCGGGCGGCCAGGCATGTTGCCGCCGATGCCGGATGCAAAGGCGCCTTCAAAGGCCGAGCCGGGCAAGCCGCTCTATACACGGAAGCCGACATCGCGTCAGCGTCCGGGCGGCGCGGACAAACGCGAGCAAGAAGGTGAGCGCAAGCTGCACCCGACGCGTCAGCGTCCGGGATTTGGCGATCGGCGATCCGCGGCGGCAGTGATTGCGCCGCCCGAGCCGCGTGCTCCGCGCGAGGTAGCGATTACGGAAGGCATTACGATTCGCGAGCTGGCGGAAAAGCTGGATGTGCGTGCGAAGGAGTTGCTGAAGACGCTGCTGGATCGCGGCGTCTTTGCGAGCATCAACCAGGCGCTGGATGTGCCAACGGCGACGACGCTCGCAGAGGCGTTCAGCGGTGTGGTAAGCGTGGTATCCCTCGAAGAAGAAATGGTTCTCGAGGTAGCGAAGGAAGAGACGAAGGAGAGTTTGAAGCCGCGGCCGCCGGTGGTTACGGTAATGGGTCACGTGGATCACGGCAAGACGAGTTTGCTGGACACGATTCGGTCGGCGGATGTGGCGGATGGAGAAGCCGGCGGGATCACGCAGCATATTGGCGCGTACAAGGTGGCGGTGGGCGAGCGCAGCGTGGTGTTTATCGATACGCCGGGTCACGAAGCGTTCACGCGGATGCGGGCGCGGGGCGCGAAGGTCACGGACATCGTGATTTTGGTGGTGGCGGCCGACGATGGTGTGATGCCGCAGACCAAGGAAGCCATCGATCACGCGCGGGCGGCGAAAGTGCCGATCATCGTGGCGATCAACAAGATGGATGCGCCGGGAGCAGAACCGGAGCGCGTGAAGCGGCAGCTTTCGGATTTGAACCTGGTGCCCGCCGAGTGGGGCGGAGATACGGAATTTGTAGAGGTGTCCGCGAAGAAGAAGACGGGCATCGACAAGCTGCTGGAAATGGTTTTACTGGTGGCGGATTTGCGCGAATTGCGGGCGAATCCGGATGCTCCGGCGACAGGCACGGTGCTGGAATCGCGGGTAGATAAGGGCCGTGGGCCCGTGGCCACGGTGCTGATACAAAACGGCACGCTCAACGCGGGGGACTTCTTTATTTGCGGTGCGGTGTTTGGCAAGGTACGCGCGATGTTTGACGACCGCGGGCGCCCGGTAATTGATGCGCCGCCATCGACGCCGGTCGAAGTGCTTGGTCTGCAGGGCATTCCGGAGGTGGGCGACCATTTCCAGGTGACCGATGAAGCAAAAGCGCGGCACATCGTCGATTACCGCCAGGGCAAACAGCGCGACGCGCAGATGGCGCGTTCAAGCGGAGCGCGCATTACGCTGGACCAGTTACACGAACAGTTGAAGGCCGGAGACGTCAAGGAATTGAACCTGGTGATCAAGGCGGACGTGCAAGGTTCGGTCGAAGTGCTGAGCGAAATGCTGCCGCGACTGTCGACGGACCAGGTGAAGCTGAAGATTATCGGCTCTGGCGTTGGACCGGTGAAGGAAAGCGACGTGGTGCTGGCGTCGGCTTCGGGTGCGATCATCATCGCGTTTGGAGTACGGCCGGATCGCAAGGCCGCGGAGCTGGCGCATCAGGAGCACGTGGAGATTCGGACGCACAACATTATTTACGAAGTGTCCGACGAGATTCAAAAAGCGATGCAGGGGCTGCTGGATCCGATTGTGACGGAGACGTATCTGGGGCGGGCGGAAGTGCGCAATACGTTCAAGGTCAAAGGTATTGGGACGATTGCGGGCTGCTACGTTACGGATGGCGTGCTCAAGCGCGACGCACAGATCAAGGTGCTGCGCGATGGCGCGGTGATCCACGCGTCGAAGCTGAGCTCGCTCAAGCGGTTCAAGGATGACGCGAGCGAAGTGCGCACGGGATTTGAGTGCGGCGTGGGCATCTCTAATTTTAATGATGTGAAGGTGGGCGACACGCTGGAAGCCTTCCAGATCACGAAGACGCAGCCGGGAGCGGCGGCGTAACAGAAAAATAAACAGCGCACGCCGAACATCCGCAACAGGCAGAATCGGAATCTAACGTGGTTGTGCTACCATGCGCAGCCGTTGCCAGAGTGGCTCATGCCCGTCGGTTTGCTCACGCTCGAATTACACCTCGCCGATGCGCAATCGCTGAAAGACAAGCGCCAGGTGTTGCGCAGCTTGAAGGACAAGCTGCGGCGGGAATTTAACGTGGCGGTAGCGGAGCTGGAACATCACGATGTGTGGCAGAGGTCGGTGGTGGGGATTGTGACGCTGTCGAACGAAGAGAAGCATGTTCGGGAGATGTTGAATAAAGTTTTGGACGAGGCGGACCGGATTTTGGGGTCGACGCTGATCCATCAGAATTTTGAGATTATTTGAGATTCCGCTATTGCACAAACGGGCGACCGCCGCAGATGGCGGCCGCTACAGGTAGTTAGGAACGCTGATGAGTCCGACAAATCACCGACATGAACGAGTGGGAGAAGAGATCGCGCACGAGATCAACTCGATGCTGGCGGGGGAGTTAAAGGATCCGCGGCTTGAGGGAAATGTGGTGGTAAGCGAAGTGCGCGTGCAATCGGACATGAAGCATGCGCGCGTGTTTATCAACATGCGCGACGGAAACGCGAAAGAGCAGCGCGATGCCATCAAGGCACTGGAGCATGCGGCGGGGTATATTCGCAGCGAGATTATCGAGAGGCTGCAGCTGCGAAGGTTGCCGGAGCTGCATTTTATACTGGATCATTCGCAGGAATATACGGAGCGAATTGAGCAGTTGCTGCGGGATATGAAGAAGGATAAGCCTTCGGCGACGTAACTCTGGCGGCTGATTATTTACGGCGCGCATGGGGTTGCGTCTTGAAAGAGTGCGGATCTGAAGATCCGCCACTACAGAAGCCCTGACAAAATACTGACCACACTATGCCACGCCAGCCGCAGCCTGCGCCGTTTGACGGCGCTCTCGTGATTGATAAGCCGCAAGGGAAGACGTCGCACGACGTGGTGGATGCGGTGCGGCATATGGCCGGGATGCGGCAGATTGGGCATCTGGGCACGCTCGATCCGCTGGCTACGGGGGTGTTAGTGTTGTTGCTCGGGCGAGCAACGCGGCTGGTGCAGTTTTATAATGGGCGGCGGAAGCGGTATACCGCGGCGTTTCGTTTTGGATTTGCGACGGATTCGTACGACTCGGATGGCGAAGCGGCGGGCCCCGACGTGCCCGGCACGCTGGATGCCGTCGCGCTGGAGAAATTTGCGGCAGAACGCATCGGGCGCTTTGAACAAATGCCGCCGGCATTCTCGGCGAAGAAAGTGCATGGGCGGCCGGCTTACGAATTTGCGCGGAAAAAACAGGTGGTGGAATTGAAGGCTGTGGAAGTGGAGCTTTTTGAATACCGGCTGACCGGGATTGAGGGGCATGTTGCGCGGTTCGTGATTGAATGTTCGTCTGGGACGTACATTCGTTCGCTGGCGCACGAGATGGGGCAAAAAGTTGGTTGCGGGGCGCACCTGGCGGAGATCAAGCGCACGGCGGTGGGTGAATTTTCCATGGAGCAGGCGATCAAGCTGGAAGACTTGGCGGAGGCGAAGCAAAACGGAAGATTTTCCAGCTGCCTGATACCGCTCGAAGCGCTGTTGCCGAATTTTCCGCGCGTTGATGTGTTGCCGGTGGTGGAAAAGCGCGTGCGGCATGGATCGAAATTCAATATTACCGTTTCGCAGTTGATGCCGGGGCGGGCGGAGCTGCCGCCCGGGGCTACTGGGGAGCTCGATGGCGGGGAACCGAGGCCACCGCGGTTGCGGGTGTTTGGGCAGCAGAAGTTGATTGCCATTGCGGAGGCGGTGGTGCCGCGGACGTATCAGCCGATCGTGGTTTTTGAGCCATTGTCGTGAGGTGTTTTTGGGTGGTGTTGTGAGCTCGTTCCTGGGCCAAGGCGACCACCTCGCAAGCCGGCCGCTACCACGGCCCGAACTCGGCGGCATCGAAGAGATTTGCAAGAATAAACATGTCTACGGCGAAAGCATATCCGACGGCCATGGGTGAGAACAGCGCTACGCGAATGATCGCCGTGCCATTGCCCACGCTTCCCGAGGGCGGCGCGGGGCGTTGCGCGGAACTGGAATCGGCTAACGTTCTCTTTTTTCCTCGAACACCCTTTGAAATTTCTGCGGCGGATCGCGAAATGCTTCTGGGGCAAAAACAGACTAGCGCAGCGTTTCACAAGAATGTGGCTTACCGGCCGGCGGAAAATCGCGTTACGGGGCTGGATAAGTCCGAATCGGCGGAAGGCCAACGTCTCGCTGGAATCCTCAAGAACTATTCGGAAAATGCGGCTAAGTTTTTGGCGGAATTGCTGCCGCCGTATGCGGGGAAATGGAGGCTGGATTTCGCGAGTTACCGGCCGATTGAAGAACGCGGGCGCCCGGCGCGACTGCATGCGCGCAACGATCTTCCGCACGTGGATGCGTTTCCTACGCGTCCGACGAACGGGGACCGCATCCTGCGACTTTTTACCAATATCAATCCGACGCAGAATCGTGTGTGGATTACGGCGCCGCCGTTTGCCGCGATTGCGCCGTATTTTGCGAAATCGGTGGGGCTGCCTGCGCGACGCAGTGACGACGCTTTCAGCGCGATGCTGCGGCGGATGGCGCGGGCTGCGAATTTACCTAGCGCGCGGCGTTCGCCTTACGATCACTTCATGCATGAATGCCACAATGCTATGAAAGAGGATACGGCGTTTCAGAAGTCCGCGGCCATGCAGCGGTGGGAGTTTCCGCCGAATTCGACTTGGGTTGTGTTGACGGATTGCGTAAGCCATGCGGTGCTTGAAGGGCAGTATGCACTGGAGCAGACGTTTATTATTTCGCGGAAGGCCATGGTGAGGCCGGAGATTTCGCCGATTGCGATTCTTGAAAGGCTTGCGGGGTATCCGCTCAGCGACGCCAATTGAAGTGACCAGCGATGCCTCCCTGAAGGGCGGCGCTAGAAATTCGTTATAGCTCGCCACCAAGTCTATCAGGACTGGGCAAATTAAAACCGCGCAAGATGCTGTGCCACTACAAAGGCGTAGCGGCCTAATGCTAGCCATGAATCTCCTGAACGCTAGAATTTCTCTAGCGGTCTGCCGGGGGTGTATCTGCCGGCGGGTTGGCTTGCGTCGGCGGAGCTGGCGGAGGTTGATTCGGAGGCGGTTGCGATGGCGGCTGCTGCGACGGAGGCGGCTGGCCGGGCTCCTGCGGGTTCTGGCGGGGATTCTGCGAGGGCTGCGGCTGATCAGTCGGGGGTGCGGCGGGCGGATTCTCAGGCTGCGGCGCAGGTTGCGGTTGTTCTGGAACAAATTGTCTTCCGCCACCGGGGCCGCTGCCGGATTGCCCACCCGGTTCGCCGCGGCCTGCGTAGATGGCGCGCGTGTTGTGATCCGGGGTGCGCAGGGCGATGGGCGTGATCACGAAGAGCAGCTCGGTGTCCGAATAGGAATTCGTGTGATCGCCAAACGCGTATCCTGGCGGGCCAGGAATTTCTGCGAAGCCGGGCAATCCGGTGATGGAGCGGGTTTCCTCGACGTCGGTGAGTCCTCCGAGCACGCTCGGTTCATTCTCCTTGAGGCGCACGGTTTGACTGAGCGTGCGGTTGGTGAGGATCGGAATACCGTTGACGGTGGCGTTGGCCAGTGCGCGAATTTCGAATTCAAGCTGCAGGGTGACTTCGTGATTGGGATGCAAGCTAGGGGTGGCTTTTACCTTGACGCCCAAGTCTTCAAATTCCGAGCCGGGGTACGGCGTTTGTCCGGAGATGCTGCTGTTGGCCGCGGCGAACGCGGAGGAATCGAGGATCACGCCGACCACACCGTTGGTTGCGCCAGAGGCCTGTGCGATAAACGCGACATCCGGCAAGCCGTTGTTGCTGGTGCTCAGGTCACCAGTGATGATCGCGGTGGGGCCGCTGGGGACGGTTAGCTGGACGCCCTGAGTTAGCAATCCACCGGCGGTAAACGTGCCGTCGCCGTTGGCAATAAAAAAGCTGAGCGTGCCGGAATCTTGGTTGGTGACGGCGAGATCGGGAGTGGTGCCGCCGCTGAAACTGGCGGCGACGATGCCGGTGGGGGCAGTGGCGCCGACGGAAAATGGTGAGTTGGTGGCGGCGACGAAGGTGCCGTTTTCGTTGCTGCTGCCTAAGAATACGGAGATGGTGTTGTCGATTTGATTGACGACGGCGAGGTCGGCGATGCCGTCGGCGTTGAAGTCTCCGGTCGTGATAGCTACGGGAGTGTTGCCTACGGGGATGGGGCCCGCGGCAGGTTCGTTGAAAGTGACGTTTTGATTGCTGTCGACCGTGGTGAGAAGAATCGTGACGTTGTTGGAGGTCTTGTTGACGATAGCGAGGTCGGTCTCGTTGGTTTGATTTATGGCGTTGCCAAAAAATCCGCTGACCATGGCGACGGGGCCAGCTTCAGGGGTCTGCGTGGTGTTGTTTAAGGCAAAGGGTGAAGCGGGGAATTGCGTGAAGGTGCCATCGCCGTTTCCGCGGAGGAGGGTGATGGTGTTGTCGGTAGAATTTGAGACGGCGAGATCGAGAAAGCCGTCGTTATTGAAATCAGCGACGACGACGGAAGTCGGACCTTTGCCGACGGCGATGGGGGAATTTGGCGCTTCAACGAAGGTTCCGTCGCCGTTCCCAAGCAAAATCGAGATGTTATTGGAGGTGTTGTTGACGAGCACGACGTCGTCGGGCTGTGCGGTGCTGAATTTGGTGCCGTCGTTGCGGAAGACGCCGGTGCCGATGGCGATTTGGCCGGTTTCGTTGGCGCCGAGGGTGATGGGGGCGGGAGTGACGGTGGTGAAATTTCCGCTGTCCTGATTCTGCAGAATTGTGAACGAGGTGGTACCGGAATTGTTGTATACGACGGCGAGGTCGGGCAGGGTCCCGCTGGTGAAAAAGTTGGCGACCAGAGCGGTGGGGTTGAGGCCCACATTGAATTGCGTGAGCGGAAAGCTGGTGGGACTGAAATTAGCGAGACCCGTGAGTCCGATGTTGGGCGTAGTGTTGGTTCCTCCGGTGAGGCTGCCGGAGAGAAGAGAAAGAGTTATGGGATAGCGGTCACCGACGAAAAAGGTGGCAGGCTTTCCGTTTTGTGCACGCAGCAACACTTCGCGGCCGCTCTTGACGACGGAGAAGGAATCGGAGAAGTTCGCAGCGACCGCGCCGAGGGTTACGAGGAGCGTGCTGTCGCCCCCGCCAACGGGGAAAAAAGAGGTGAGATTGGTGGTGCCATTGCCGGTGAGGATGGCGGCAAGTTCGGTGAGCGCGCTGGCCGCGGTGGTGGCGGCTTTCAACATGGTGAGGGCCTGCGGGGTTAACAACGTACCGGTGGCCGGGAAAGGCGTGGTGAGACCTATATTGGTCGCGGTCGTCTTGTCCACTTCGAGAAGCTGAATATCGAGCATGATTTCGCCGCGCGTGCGCTCCGTCTGCTGAATGATTTGCCCGGCGAGCCGCAATTTATCGGGAGTGTCGCGCATGGTGATGGAGCGGCTATTGGTGTTGAGCTCGATGTGCGTGGAGTTGGTGATGTCTTTCAGAACGCGCTGCAGTTCGGTCATGTCTTCCGTGCTTACGGAGGAGGGAAGAGGAAAGGTTTCCTCGCCTTCCATGGCGTACTGCTTGCGCTTATCCGCGGTGTTGGCGGCGACAAACATGAGCGTGGGATCGAGCGGGCGGTAAAAGGTGCCGGTTTCCACGGCGAGCAGCGACATGGCGGTCTTGAAGTCCACCTCGTCAGTGCGGAAGCGCACGGTGCGCGACGGCAGATCAGGGTCGAAGCTAGCGGTAATTCCGAACTGCCGGGCTACCTGTTCGTAGACGGTTTTGGCGTCGCCGCGCAGATTGAAGGATTTTTTTCCGGGCGTGACTTTCAGGGATGGGAATCCCGCGCCGAATTTTGGTTGCGGGGGAAGTTCGTCATCCATGGATTTCATTTCGAGCAGGCGCTGGCTGAGAAAGGTGTCGCGCGGATCGATGGCCAATGCCTGATTTAATTCCGCGGTGGCTTTTTCGAGATGCCCCTCGAGAGCGAATTTCTCGGCGATTTCGACATGCTGGCGGACGAGTTTGGAGCGGACGGCGGCGGCGCGCTCGGCCATGGGGCGGTCGGTGGGGACGAAGCGTTCGGCTTCTTGATAGTCCTTCCAGGCTTCGTCTAGGTGGCCGGCGGCTTCGGCTTTGTCGCCGCGTTCGGCAGCCTTCAGGGCGTTGCGGTGGGCGGGATCTTCCGGGTAGGGAGCGCCGGTGTCGGAGCCGGGATCCTGCGGGACGGGTATGGCTGCGGGGATCGCGAGAGCAAAATTGGCTAGTGACAGGGTGGTCACAAGCAAGACCAGCCCGAAGATTGCTCTGGGAGCCCGCCGGAATGGGGTAGGGTTTTGCGCTCGCTCGGCGCAGCGGGGGCCGAGTGAGGATTCGCGAGATTTGGTGCTCGTCAATTTGCTGGCCATGGAAGGTTTTGCCAAACGCCTCATTCTACCGTAGGCTGGTGAATATCAAAGCGGACTAGAATGGTCCGGTTGACGTAAGTCACTACGAGGAGTAAAGTTAAGTGGTACTTGCAAATGACTCGCAACTGGAGGCGGCCCGTTGCTTTCGGCCTTTCTAATTTCGCTGCGTGAAGGCGTCGAAGCCTCGCTGGTTGTGGGCATCATCCTCGTTTATCTCTCCCGAACTGGTCGTCAACAGCTCGCTAAATTCGTCTGGTACGGCGTGGCCGCAGCCTCGGCGCTCAGCCTGGCGGTGGCCGTGGCGCTGGACCACTGGCAAATCAGCGAAGACGGCTTTGAAGGCGTGTTGCTGTTGGCCGCTTCGTTCTTCGTCATTACGATGATCATCTGGATGAACCGCGTTGCGCGGCATCTGAAGAAAGATATTGAGCAAAAGGTAGAGGCCTACGCCGCGCGGGCCGGGAACGCGGCGGGTTGGGGGATTTTTCTCTTTGTTTTTTTGATGGTGGTGCGCGAGGGGGCGGAGCTGGCGCTGATTTTACGCGCCGTGGAGCTTTCAAGCGAAGGTCTGCAGACGTGGATTGGCACGATTGCGGGAATCGGATCGGCGGTGGCGGTAGGTTTGTTTTTCTTTAAGGGCACGTTGCGCGTGCCGCTGCACCGGTTTTTTGCGGTTACCAGCGTGATTCTGATGCTGGTGGCGTTTCAGCTGGCGTTGACGGGGTTGCATGAGTTGAGCGAATCGCGCTGGCTGCCTTCAAGCAAACACGAAATGGCGGTGATTGGGCCGATCGTGAACAACGAGTTTTTCTTTTTTGTTTTTATTTTTGGCGCGGCGGCGCTGCTAGTGTTTCGCGAGTGGCAGACTGCGCGACAGGGTAAAGCGTCGCAAACGGCTTCGAACGATGCGGAGAAGCGCCTGGTT
>JBEKVU010000075.1:0-11869 GCA_049513775.1 Candidatus Acidiferrum sp. | reverse complement strand
CATTCAACGCCCAAAACGAGCGCCGCGAAAAATAATCCCAAAAGCCCAGCGGTTACTCTCGATAGACCGCCCGGTTGCAAGCTGCGGCAGATCGCCGCCGCCGCGACGAACAACAGGCCGCGCAGCATCCACATCTCTGCGCCAGAGCCCGGCACGCCAAAGGGTCTGCGCGCTGCTTCGGCTGCAGCGGACGAGCGCAACTCGTCATTTGCATAACGCTTTTGTTGAGGAATGGGCGGTACGTTCTGGCGAACTTCCGGAATGGACGGATGCATACGACCTCACAGTAAAGCAACGAGCACTGCAAAATCGCTACAGCCAGCCCGCAGCAGCCCAGGGGACACCAGGCCGGTATGCGGGAGGACAATCTGGACGTTATTGTTCCCGCGACGTATATACTCTCATAACTTTGCAAAATTGCGCCACGATTTACGGCCGACATGAAAAACTGCAGAAACCCGCTGCTCAGGGCGCTCAGTAGGGCGAGCACCATCGCTCGCAATCGAGGAAGAAACGCGGCCTGCTTATCGACCATGGTGTCTCGATAAAGCTGTTCTCGATGGGGCGGAACACAGCGGCGTTTCGCGCTTCGACTCGCGGCTTAGGAGAGATACACGCGAGGAACGCGTTGCGTAACGGCGCAGAGCAAATCTGACGTTACCGTACCGATGCTGCGCGCCACCACGCTAGCGGAAAGAATTTGTTCACCGGCGGCGCCGTAAATCGTAGCCGTGTCGCCAATGGCCACGCCAGGCACTTCGGTTGCATCAATCATGGTCACATCCATCGATACGATGCCGACGATGGGCGCACGCACGCCGCGCACCAGCACGGCGCCATGATTACCGAGCGAGCGGTGAATGCCATCTCCGTAGCCCGCCGCGAGCACCGCAATGCGCGAATCACGTTTCGCCACAAAGGCTGCATCGTAACCTACGCCTTCGCCCGCTTGCACATCGCGCAGACTGATAATCCGCGAACGCAAACTCATCACTGGCTTGAGCGGCATGCGCTTTTCCATCTCCGCGCGCCGTTCCATTGGGTCATAGCCCGGATGGTAACCGTAGAGAATCGCACCCGGCCGCACCATGTCCGCCCAAGTTTCGGGGCGCGAGGCGATCGCCGCGCTGTTGGCCAGATGCACGATGCCCGTGTCAATGCCCAGTGTGCGCAGGTGATTGAGCGCCTCGTAGAATTTTTCTTCCTGCTCGCGTGTTTGGCGCCCCGCGAAGGAGTCGTTGAAAACTTCCGAGGACGCAAAGTGCGTCATCACGCCGCCGAGCCGCAGATGCTTGCACTTGGCAAGCTGCCGCGCAAAGCATTCCACGTCGCCGGTGGCGATGCCCAGGCGATTCATCCCGGTATCGATTTTCAAGTGGAACGAAACCGGTTTGCGCGCCCCACGCTGCGCCGCGGCTTTATCGAGCGGCAAAAGTTGTTCGCACCGGTGAATCACCGGGGTGAGTTCGTGCGCTACGAGGCGACGCTCTTCGCCGGGAACAAAGCTCGTGAGAATCAGCACGGGTTTGCCTACGCCCGCTTTGCGGACCGCGATGCCCTCTTCGGTGCAGGTGACGCCAAACCAATCGGAGCCAGCTTTTTCGAGCGCTTTCGCTACTTGCGCTCCGCCGTGCCCGTAGCCGTTGCCCTTGACGATCGACAGTACCTTTCGAGGCGTCTTGCGCTTTTCCTCCGGCGGATTCACATAGCTCTTGATCGCATGAAAATTACTCGTCAGCGCCGGAAACGAAACCTCGGCCCACACCGGGCGGCTGTGCGCCGGAGCGGGATCGCGCCGCTGTGCTATTTTCTTTGGCACTGCTGATTCTTTATTGGCCATCTTCGCCCATGTCCGCAGTGTGCGCGACGGTCCAATTCGGCACGCGCTGCGCAGACGGAAAATTTAGTGTACGACATTCGCGCCACGCGCCACGACGGCCACATTGGCCGCCGCGTGAAAGGCAACAGTGGTTGTTTATTGCACGCTGTGCACCAAGGCCCGAGTGGGAAATGGGAACGTCGGCGCCTGTCGAATTCTTTCCGTAAAGCCATGCGCAACAACAAGATGCGCCAAGGACTGCCGGCGCCCCCGCACATCACGCGATTTGTACCCAGTCGCGGCAACTGCAGAAGCTGTGGCTTGAGCGACACGCCTGTAACTTGTGTTTAACTCCGGGTAGCGAATTACCTCAGCGACGGGTTCCAAGCTTTTGAGATGCGCCAGACGATCCAACCCATGAAACCGTAAATGAGCGGGTTAATAAAAACGGCTATACCGCAGGCGACGACAATCTGTTTATTCGTTCCGCCCATCAGAATCGACAGGTAAAACGCGCTTGGCCACAATATAAGGCAGGGGGTCAAACTGAGCGTCAGCACAAACCTATTTTTGGTGCTCAAGTTATGCCTCAAGAGCTTTAGCTATTGTCCGGGGCGAACTGGGCGAAGGCGTCTGGGGCGGCTTCTTCAAAGCGCGTCATGCGGCTGCGGAAAATGAAGCGGACTTTGTCGGTCGGGCCGTTGCGCTGCTTGGCAATTAGAATTTCCGCTTGGTCGCGTTCTTCCGGCGCGGCATCCAGCTTGAAGAAATTGGGGCGGTAGATGAACATGACCACGTCGGCGTCCTGCTCGATGGCGCCCGATTCGCGCAAATCGCTGAGCTGCGGGCCGCGCTCTTCGCGCTCCGGCGCGCGCGTCAACTGGCTGAGCACGAGCACGGGAATTTGCAATTCCTTCGCCAGCCCTTTCAATTGCCGCGAAATGCTCGAGACTTCTTCCTGGCGGTTTGAAAAGCGGCCGCGGTTGGTGATGAGCTGCAAGTAGTCGACGACCACCAGCGCGAGATTTTTTTCTTTTTTCAACCGCCTGGCCTTGGCGCCAATTTCGAGCACGCTGTTGGAGCCGGCATCGTCAATCCAAAGCGGCGCCGCGGAGATCTGCCCCAGCGCTTCCGTCATGCGCCGCCAATCTTCGCGGCTCAAATGCCCGGTGCGGAATTTGTGGGCATCGATCTGCGCCACGGAGGCCACCAGTCGCTGCAGCAGCGATTCCTTGGACATTTCCAAGCTGAAAATCGCCACCGGCTGCCCGGCGCGAATGGCAATGTTTTCCGCCAGGTTCAACGCCAGCGCTGTTTTTCCCTGCGACGGGCGCGCCGCCAGAATCAGCAATTCCGAAGGCTGCAGACCGGACAGCAGCTTGTCGAGTTCCACATAGCCGGTGGGAATCCCGGTGATGCTCTTGCCTTCGCGAAAGATTTTTTCCAGGCGCTCGAAATTATCGCGGACGATTTCCTTGATGGGAATGAGCCCGGCTTTGACGCGATCCTCGGCCAGCGCAAAGATCGTGGATTCCGCGTTGTCCAGAACGGCGTCCGCGCCGTCTTCGCCTTCAAACGCGTTCTGCTGGATCTTATGCGTGGCGTGAATCAGATTGCGCAGCAGCGCCTTTTCTTTGACGATGCGCGCGTAGTGCTCCACGTTGGAGACTTTGGGCATGCCATCGGCCAGCGACGCCAGATACGGCGCGCCGCCCGAGGCTTCGAGATCCCCGCGGCGGTGCAGTTCTTCGGTAAGCGTAACCAGGTCAATGGCCTGCTGCGTTTCGCCGAGCGCCACCATCTGCGTGAAGACGCGGCGGTGCTGGTCCAGAAAAAAATCTTCGGCGCGCAGATTTTCGATGGCGGCGTTTAAGGCGTTGTTATCGAGCAAGATGGCGCCCAGGACGGAACGCTCCGCGTCCAGGTTGCTAGGCAGCGGTTTTTCGAGTGTTGTATCAACAGGCATAGGACTAGAGTATAATTCGCTTTTTCTTCGCTATTTGTAACACAATGCGCCGTGCGGGACAAGGCCGGAGATTATTTAGTTTCGTACGCCGGCGTTTCCCCTAGTAAATGCTACGCGCCGAACGCGCCGAATATTTTTCCGAACACTTTGCGCAGTGTGCGCGGAATTTTTTCGCACGTCAATGAGAATGCCTGTGCAACAATTCGGAAATCCGGTGCAAAAGTTTTTTGCGCTTGCAAAAAATAATTTTCGCGCCGAAAAAAGGAAACGGGACGCAAGTGACGCGTCCCGTCTGGCCGGAAATGAAACGGAGCTGAAACTATTCCACGTTTTCCTTTTCGACGTGGACCTTGATGGTGGCGCTGATGTCGCGGAACACCTTGATGGTGACGGTGTAGTCGCCCAGCGCCTTGATGGGTTCGGCGATGTGAATCTGGCGCTTGTCCACCTTGAAGCTCTGCGCGGCCAGAGCTTCGGAGATGTCGCCGCTGGTGACCGAGCCGAACATTTGATCGTTTTCGCCGGTCTTGCGCTTGAAGTTCAGCGAGACATCATTCAGCAAGGCTACCTGCTTTTGCGCGCTCTCGAGTTCCGTGGCGGTTTTCTTAGCCAGCGAGGTGCGAATGCGTTCGAGCGCTTTCATATTTCCGCTGGTGGCTTCGATGGCCATCTTGCGCGGGAGCAAAAAATTGCGGGCGTAGCCGGGCTTCACGGTGACGATATCTCCGCGGTGCCCGAGCTTTTCGATGTCTTCCTGAAGAATGATTTCCATGTTCGCTCTCTGGCTCCTTATCCTTCCGCCTTCACGGTTTCAACCGCTTTGGGCGTTTCCGCAGGCTTGGCGACGACCGCTTCGACGGGCTTGGCGGCTTCGATGGGTTTCGCGGCTTCCACGGGCTTGGCGGCTTCGGCGGCCTTGTGCGCGTCGGCGCCGGCGACCACGGGGCGCGGCTGTTGCGTGCCGCTGGCGCTGCCGGCAAAGGGCAGCAACGCGATGTTGCGCGCGCGCTTGATGGCCACGCCGAGCCAGCGCTGGTGACGCGAGCACACGCCAGTCATGCGGCGAGGCAGAATCTTGCCGCGCTCCTGCACGAACTGCGAAAGAATGTCCGCGCGCTTGTAGTCGATCAAGTCCATCTTCTCGACACAGAATTTGCACACTTTCTTTTTGCGGAAATATTGCCGCTTGCCGCGGCGTGGTCCGCCAGGACCGCCACCCGGACCGCCGGGACCCGCATCGCGACGCGGGCCACCGTGCCCGCCACCTGGACCGCCTTCACGGCGCGGACCGCTGTGTCCACCGCCGCCGGAATGGCCCGAATGCCCGCCGCCTGAGTGTCCCCCGGTTTGCGGCCCGGCGCCGGGCGCTGCTGCTTGCTTGATTTCGTCTGCCATGCACTTCCACCCTTTCGACTTCTGTGGCACCGCCAATCCTGGCTGTGCTCTTGATTCCCGACGACCGCCGTTACATCGCGGTCAATCCTGCGTTCCCGTCAAACTTTTTGCGTACGCGCCTTCAGTTCCTTCAGCCCACGTTCTCCACGTGGCGCTCCGGAACGCGCTCCTGATGTCGCGGCGCGTGATCCTGCGGCCCGCCGGCGGGCGCAGCCGAAGGCGTGCGGCGCGGACGGCGCGCGGCGCGCTTTTCGCGGCGATCGCCGAGCTTCTTTTGCAGTTTCAAATCTTCGTCGAGGCGAATGGTCAGATACTTGATGACCACGTCCTGCACGCGCAGCCGGCGTTCGAGCTCCGCCATCACTTCGCCGTGCGAGGTACGAATCTGTTGGTATACGTAAATTCCTTCGCGGTGCTTGGCCACTTTGTAGGCCAGCCGGCGCGTGCCCCAATGCTCGGTCTTTTCGATCTTCGCGCCCTTTTCCGCGCAGGTATGCTCGATGCCGGTGAGAACTTTCTTGATGTCCTCTTCCGGCGTGGCCGGGCGTGCGATAAAAATCAGATCGTACAATCGTTCCTGTTCCATGTGACCTCTTCTCTATCTTTAGAACATCTTCTGCCGCGGGCTAACCCGGAAAATCTTTTGCTCCGCTGTTCACTCGCCGGCTTCTTATTCGCCATCGTTTTCTTCGGGCGAATCCGGCGGCTTCTTGCGGTTGTACTTATTCATGGCCGCCGCAAAACCCTGCAGCAAAATCATCTCTACCGCGTCGGCGGCTTGCGCCACCATTTCGCCGGCCACTTCCAGCTCGGCCTTTTTCATGGGCCGCAAAACGTAGGCCGCCAAATCGTGCACCGGATGATCCGGCCCGCAGCCGAGACGCAACCTCGGAAACTCCAGCGTGCCCACGCTGCTCGCCACGGACTTGGCGCCATTATGCGTTCCCGGACTGCCGTGTTCGCCAATGCGAATCATGCTCCAGGGCAGATCGCGCTCGTCAAACAGCACCAGCAAATCCGCGGGCTGCAACTCGTACTTGGCCAGCAGCTCCTTCACGGAAATGCCGCTGAGGTTCATGTACGTTTGCGGCTTGGCGAGAAGAATTTCTTCTCCACCGAGCTTGCCGCGCCCGACTAGGGCCTTTGCTTCCGGGCGCGAAACGCGAATCCCGCCGCGATTCGCCAGTTCGTCCACGGCCATGAAACCCAGATTGTGCGGCGTCCACTGATACTCCGGGTCCGGATTCCCAAGTCCGACGATGAGCCGCATAATCTTTTCCGCGAACCGTGGCGCGTCGCGTTACTTCTTTTTCTTGTCGTCCTTCTCGGCGCCCTTTTCTGCCTTGCCCCCGGCTTCGGCGCCCTCTTCGCCCTCCTCGTCCTTCTTGCCCTTCTTGATGACTTCGGGCTCGGCTGGGGTGGTTGCCGCTGCCGCCACATCCGCGGGCTTCTCTTCTTCAACGCGCAGGGCCACCACGTGGGCCAGCACGCGATCGGCTTCGGTGAGCAGCTTCATCTTTTCCTTGTCGAGAGGCAGGTCGCTGGCACGCAATGCGCCGTTCAGTGCGAGGTTGCTGACGTCCGCGCGGAACTCCGTGGGAATATCCGCGGGCAAGCACTCGATTTCGACTTCACGGGTGACGACTTCAAAGACGCCGCCTTCAACCTTGACGCCCTTGGGTTCGCCGAAAGTATGTACGGGAACCTTCACGCGCATGCGCACATCCATGGCGATGCGCAACAGGTCTACGTGCAAAAGCTTCCCGCTGACCGGATCGACTTGCCAGTCCTTAAGAATCGCGGGCTCGTGTTTGCCGCCGAGGTCTACCTGGAACAAGGTGTTGTGGCCGCTTTCCGAGCGCAGAATGGCGCCGACTTGCTTGGCGTTGACCGCGAGGGAAATCGCTTCGCCCTTGCCGCCGTACAGTGTGGCGGGAAGCTTGCCACTCAACCTCAAGCGCCGTGCTTCATTTTTGCCGCGCTGTGCCCGCGCCGCGCCTTCCACTACGATTTTTTCTGCCTGAGCCATGTCCTGTTTCCTTCCTTACGTAAATCGTTTTCTTTGTGGCACAGGCACTCTTGCCTGTACTACTCACCACTTAAATAAACAGTTCGCTGATCGAGGTTTCCTCGTGAATCGAGCGAATGCCGCGCGCCAGCAATTCCGCCACGCTGAGCACGGTGATCTTGCCCATTTTCTTGCCCGCTTCGCTGAGCGGCACGGAATCCGTAGCGACCACTTCCTTGATCTGCGACGCCGCAATGCGCTCAACCGCCGGGCCCGACAGCACCGCGTGAGTACATGCCGCAAAAACCTGTGTAGCGCCTTCGTTGAGCAGCGCCTCGGCAGTTTTCACCAGCGTACCCGCGGTATCGATAATGTCGTCGACGATCAGCGCGCTGCGGCCGCGAACGTCTCCGATCAAATGCATCACCTCGCTGACGTCGATGTCCACGCGGCGTTTGTCCACGATCGCCAGAGGTACGCCAAGCTTCTTGGCGAAAAACCGCGCGCGCTCCACACCGCCTGCATCCGGCGAAACCACCGTCAGGTTCGGCAAATCCATGTGCCGGAAATATTCCACCAGCACCGGTGAAGCGAACAGGTGATCCACCGGCACGTCGAAATAGCCCTGAATTTGTGGCGCGTGCAAATCGAGCGTCAGCGCCCGGCTCGCTCCCGCGGTTTCCAGCAAATCCGCCACCAGCTTTGCGGATATCGGAACGCGCGGCTTATCTTTGCGATCCTGCCGCGCATAGCAGTAATACGGCAGCACCGCGGTGATACGCCAGGCCGACGCACGCTTGAACGCGTCGATCATCAGCAACAACTCGAGCAGGTGGTTGTCCACCGGATAATGGCAGGGCTGCACGACAAAAACGTCCGCGCCCCGCACATTTTCCAAAATCTGAAAATGGATTTCGCCATCACTGAAACGGCCCAGCTTGGCTTTGCCCACTTCCACATCCAAATGCTTGCAAATGCTCGCCGCCAACTTGGGGTTGGCCGTACCCGTAAAAATTTTGAACCGGTCGTCGTTCAAGACGCGATCGCTCCAATAATTGAATTGTCATCCCGACCGCGGCGAGGATCGATTTCCCCTGTCCCCGCACACGCGCTCGCGAAACGGGCCCGCCACAAAACCCGCCACAAAACTAGTTTTTCATCGAAGACGCTGCGGCTTACCTTACACGCGCGCCAGAAACAGCGCGGAGATACCTATCGCGCGAAATTGTCTCGCAAACGAAGGTCTGATCGTGCGGAAACCTAACAGCGGCTCGGCGCGCCATCGCTGGGCTCGGGAAAACTCCAAACACCGCCGAACCGCTACCCGCCAGCGAGGCTTCTGCAGCTCCGTTTTGAAGCAAGACCCGCTTGATTTGCTGCAATTGCGGGTGACGCTGGAACACCGGCCCTTCAAAATCGTTAGCGAAATTGGTTAAGGGGCCGATGCCCTGCGCGCTCCAACAGAGAGCACAGAACCTCCAAATAGTAGAGGTATTGGAGGGTTTTGTCAACGCTTTGCGGGCCGCGGGCTCATCGGGAGCTGAATATAAGGACCGCGCATTCAGCCATTTGTAAGCGTCCGGCGTGGGCACGTGGATCTCGCGCGGCGAAACCACCAGCAGGTGTTGCTTGGCAACGTCCGGCAGGGGATAAATCTCATCGCCTTTGCTTACGCCGAGCGCCCGACCACCTTGCAAGAAAAAGGGAACGTCCGCGCCTAACGATGAAGCCAACTCCATCAATTGCGCGGTCGCCAATTTTTTCCCGGTCAGCCGTAAGAACCCGAGCAACGCGGCAGCCGCGTCGCTCGAACCGCCGCCCAGACCGCGCCCGGCCGGAACTCTCTTGCGCAACGCAATTTCCACGCCGGTGCTAAGCCGTAACTCACGGCGCAGCAAATCCACGGCACGATACACCAGATTTTTCTCCATCGGCTCGGTGGAGAGCGCGGCATTGCCCTCGACGCGCAGCGAAATCTTCTTGCCGCGCGCGCGGCGCAGCACCAAGTCATCGTGCAACGAGATGGTCTGAAAAATCGTGCGCAGTTCGTGAAAACCGTCCGGCCGCTTGCCGAGAACGTCCAGACGCACGTTGATTTTTGCAAACGCGGGAATGCGTACTTCGTTCATGTACGAACTTACGGCTTGTCGTTCGGAGCGCTGGCGCCGGCGCCGGTCTGCTGCGCCACGCGGTGCTTGGACTGCGAAAGTTTTTTCTCCACTTCCGCGATCTTGTCGTTTTCGACGTCCGCCGGAAGCGCACGCTTCCATTCAACCAGCGACTTCTCGTATTCAATCGCGGCTTTATCGCCGCGTCCGGACTTGGCATACACATCGCCGAGGTGCGAATGAATGGTGGCGTCGTGGCTTTCGCGTTCTTCCGCCATGCGCAGCGTGGTTTCCGCGTCTACCAGCTTGTTCTGCCGGAAATAGATCCAACCCAAACTGTCCAAGTACGCGCCATTGAAGGGATCGTCTTTCAGCGCGCGCCGCACCAGATCTTCGGCCTCGTCGAGGCGCGTGCCCGAATCGCCGAGCATGTAGCCGTAATAATTCAGCACTTGCGCGTTGCTGGGATTCACCGCCAGGACTTTTTTGAATTGCTCTTCGGCACGGTCGTACATTTTCTGCCGTTCGTAAATCGCGCCGAGCAAGAACCACACCATCTCATTATCACGCTGCGGACCGGGCAGAGCTTCGGCGGTGCGCGCGGTCTGTTCCGCTTCCTGGTAACGCCGTCCGCGCTCGTACACTTGCGCGATATTCACATAGGTTTCGCGGTCCGCGCCGGCCGAACCGGTCAACTGCCCGCGTAGCGTTTTCACGGCTTCGTCGGTCTGTTCATTTTCACCTTGCAACAGCGCTAAGCTGGCGCGAATGGCGGGATCGCTCGGATACTTCGCCGCCGCTTCCTTGCCGCTGGCGAGCGCCTTGGGCAAGTCCTTGGCCACGCGGTAGGTATCCATAATCAGCAAACGCGCGCGCCGATCTTCTTCTTCTCCCAAATGGCCCAGCTCTTCATAGGTGAAAATCGCCGCCTGGTAATTCTGCGTATCGCGATAAAGCTGGCCGAGCTGCTGATACAAAATCGCCAGCGATCGTCTGCGCGTGGGCAGTACCGTGGATTGCCCTTTGATTCCCGTGACCGCATCCGACAAAACGCGAATGGCGTCATCGAAGCGGCCCTGGGCCTGATACAACATCGCTTCGTTGTACATCACTTCCAGGCTGCCCGGAGCGAGTTGGCGCGCTTTCACCAGGTTGTCTTCGGCTTTATCCATCTGGTGCAGCTCGCGATAGATTTGCGCAATGCGCAGATAGACGTCGGAATCGTCCGGCATCACATCCGCCAGCTTTTCATACACCACAAGCGCTTCCTGGAATTTTTCTTCCGCGAGCAGCGTCTGCCCCAGTCCGCGCTGGTGGCTGAGCTCGGAAGGATCGAGGTCCATGGCCTTGCGATAAGCGCCTTCAGCCTTTGGCAAATCGTGACTCTGTGTATACGCGTCGCCCAGCAAATCGAGCAGCGTTGGCGAATTCGCGTGCGTCGTGATGCTTTCCAGCAACGTAACGGCCTCGGCGTTTTTGCCCTCATCGAGCAGCAGTTGTGTCAATTGCTCGACAGCAGGTTCGTTGTCTGAATCGGTGCGCAGGATTCCGCGCAGCACTTCCTCGGCTTTGTCCGGATCATTGCGCAGGCGATAGAGGCGCGCCAGCCACAGCGCCGATTCCGTGTCTTCCGGCTCGACGCGATAAATTTCGCGATATTGTTCGATGGCTTTCGCAACGGCCTCTGAATTTCCGCTGCCCACACTGAAATCGCCTAAGCTGCGCAGATAAATTCGACCCAGCAATCGCCGCGGCGCCAGATTGTTGGGATCGCGCTTCAGAATTTCCGTCGCTTCATCCACTGCGTCGCGGATGCGCTGGGCTTTCCAGTACATTTCCGCCAGCCGCTCGCCGATCGCCGGAGACTTGGGGTCCAGCGCATAAGCTTTTTTGTAGGCATCGATCGCTTGCGTGGCGTATTCCGAGCGGCTTGTCGCTTCGTACTGCTGCTCGTAAATATGTCCCATTGTGAAGTAGTAGTAGGCGTCGGCGCGGCCAGCATTGTCGACTTTGCTGGACTCGGAAATCGGGGCACGCTGGGACTCTGAGGCGGAGGAGGTCGCGGCTTGCGGCGCAGCACCCGGTTGCGGCGTCTGCGCCGCCGAGCGGAAACCGCCAAGCCCGGTCAGCAAAGTTGCGAATGCGATGGCTCGAAGAGTCATATCCACCCCAAAAGAAAAGTATCCCATGTGCCACATACGCGGTCAAAACCCATTCGCGCTAACCCGCTCAATCGGTCACGCCACCGCTAGCGCCGTCTTCTGAGGCGGCCACGTTTCGCATTCGTCCAGGTCGCAGCTAGATGCCGCCACGGTGTGCACGCCCCGATAGGATGCGGCGAAGGCGCGAAAGCGTTGGCAGCAAAATAGACTTGACTCATTTCTATATTTCTACCACTATCGAAATATGAAGCGCCTCGATCCTCTGCTGGTTACTCGCTCCGCCGACCGCTTTTCCGCGCTTGGCGCGGAACCCCGCCTGCAGATTCTTCGCCTGCTGCTGGCCGCGCATCCCGCAGGACTGATCGCCGGCGAAATCCAGCAAGAACTCGAGATTCCCGCTTCCACCCTGAG
>JBEKVU010000074.1:0-11928 GCA_049513775.1 Candidatus Acidiferrum sp. | reverse complement strand
GGGCGCGGGATAGAGGTGCGTGCTGACGTCCGCGCGCAGTAACTCTTCGCGCGAGCTATAACCCAGCATGCGAACCATGGCGTCGTTTACATCGAGAAAACGGCCCTCAGGGGTGGCAAAGAAGAGGCCTTCCTGAATGCTGTCAAAGAGTTCGCGATAGCGGCGCTCGGCTTCGCGACGGTCAGTAATGTCCTTTAGCACGTGAATGGTGCGGGAATCATCGTCCGCCACCCCGGGAGTACGCGAGGTAGAGACCAGGAAGATCTTCTCGGCGGAGGCCGCGACGTACTCTTCACGGATTTGCTGCGTATCGCGGCAGAAGGGGCAGGGCAGGGCGCTTCCGGTTTCCGCGATTTGCCGAAGACTGATCATGGCTTCCCCGACGAGGGCCACCGGGGGCACACCTAGATGCGAGGCGAGCGAGCGATTGGTGCGGACAATATTCCACGAGCGGTCGTGGACGACGATGTAGTCGCTGATGGCGTCGATGTCTTCGACCCATTGGCGCTTCGAGCGCTCCAGCTGGGAAAAACGGCGGAAATTTTCGAGTGACAAGGCGGCGTGACTGGCCAGAGCCTCGAGCAAACGCGTTTCATCGCCGGTGATGGTCCTTTTCGAGCTGGCGAGGCACAACGTGCCGAGCCGTTCGCCGTCGCTGGCGCTGATCGGAACGAAAAGCAGCGCTGCCGGCGGCTGCCTGGTGAGCTGCGAGAAGCTTTCCGCTTGTTCGGTGTGCAGCGGGCGTACTTCAATGCTATTGCGATTCTCTCTGGCACAAGCAAACAGCCATGCCACAGGGCCGGAGGCTGCGCCACGGGCGGTGCCGGTCCCAGCGTACAGCTCGGTCTCGCGTCCGCGAAACACGGCTACGCCACCCCACAAGGCGTTGAGCATGTGCGCTGAGCGCTCGACGAAACGGTTCAGAAAATCGGGTAGATGGCGAGATTGCGCGGCGTCCACGGCTAGCGCCATGAGCTCTTCAGCGTGATGATGCGCGGAAGATGGAGCCTCGACTTTGTGGCGCACGCGCGCCGGCCTAACCGGCGTCTTGGGCTTGACGCTTCGCATAGAGAGGAACAGGGGCAGACGCCGATGCGACGCCGACCGCCACGCACCTCTTAAACTAACGTTCCGTCTCAATGTGAGTCAATTGGCTTGCACGGGCGTGTTTCCTGATCGCCTACGGGTCGAGCGAGCGTCTCAGCGGAGGACGTCTCAGGCTGAGAAGCATGGCGCGTCGCATGAGGCGCTGAGACGTGTTGGCGCCGCAGAATTTTTGGCGAATGGCGGAAATTCCACGATAACTCTTAGCTGCTCATCTAGTTATGAAGCTGACAGGTGAGATTGGCGCCGACAGGATATGGGTGTGTGCGGTGGCAGTCGACGTGCCTTTCCCTCAGCGGGGTATTCCGAGTTTTCTAAAAACAGGGGTGTGGGCTATGAGGATTGGCAGATCGACGCAATGGGCTTTGGTGGTGATTACCGCCGCGAACCTGCTCGCCGGGACTGCTGGCCGGTCGCAGACGGCGACGATGAGCGATAGCGGCCGGAAGGTCAAAACCAAGGTGGCGCCAGTATATCCGGAGCTCGCGAGACGAATGAGCGTCTCGGGCAAGGTGAAACTAGAAGTCGTGATTACGCCGGACGGCCGTGTGAAGAGCACGCGGGTGATCGGCGGCCATCCGATCCTGGTGCAGGCCTGCCAGGACGCAGTCAAGGACTGGAAATTTGTGACGGCTGCAGAAGAGACAACGCAGATTGTGGAATTCGATTTTCAGGGACAGCAGTAAGTGGCGGATTAGCAAGTCAGCGAGTGAGGGTCTCGGGTAGTGCTCCTGGCGCGGCGGATGGCGGAGTTAGTGGAGGCTTTTTGCGATGACGATTCGTAATCGACTTTATCTGGGATTCGGCTCGAGTCTGGTTTTCCTCTTGATCTTGTTCTTCGCCAACATTTACACGGGCTGGAAAGAACGGTCGGCGCGAACAGATGCCTCCATGGCGCTTGAAGGTGTGCGCACCATTGAATCGGTGCGCTACCTGATCATGCAAAACCGCTTGGATCTCAACAATTTTCTGCTGAGCGGCGATCCTCGGGACGAAGAACGCGTCACCAAGGGGCTGTCCGCCATGGCAGAGCTCATCAAGCGCGGACAAGCGCAGTCTGCTACCGAAACTCTTCGCAGCGGTCTCTTGCAAGTGGAATCCACGGAAACGAGTTGGGCTGACAATTTTGCCAAACCGATGCTGGCCAAGCGCCATCAAGTCGATTCTGGCGATGCCACGGTGTCCGATCTGCAGATTTTTTACTTACAGAAGGATCCTGGTTCCTGGCTCAGTAAGTCGACTGTGGTACTCGACCAAACCGCGGTGGACATCAGCAAAGCCTCCGAAGAGTCGACGAAGTCCGCAACGCTGGCGTTCAACGTGAACACCTATGTCACGCTTGGAGGGACGGTCCTGGCGATTATCGCGGGAATACTCCTAGCGATTGTCACCGCGAAAAACATCACCGACCCCCTGCAGCACCTGATCACCGTGGCGCGGGAGATTGGCGATTCCGGGGATTTGGATCAGAACATCGACATTCACCGCAACGATGAAATTGGAGCTTTGGCGACCACCTTCAACAATATGGTGGCGTATTTGAAGGAAATGGCCAGTGTTTCGATGGCCGTTGCGGAAGGCGATTTGAGCGTGGAAGTAGTCCCGCGTTCGAAGCGCGACACGCTGGGCAATGCGTTCTTGCGGATGTCGCACGGGTTGCAGAGCTTGGTGCGAACAACTCGCGATTCCGCCGGGCAGGTATCGGCGGGATCGAATCAGGTTGCCGGAGCGGCCGATGAATCTGCGAAGGTAAGCGTGCAAGCTTCTTCGGCGATTGAAGAAGTGACCAGCACGATGCACGAAATGAGCATCAACGTGCAGAACGTGGTGAAGAACACGCAGGTACAGGCTTCCAGCGTGGCGGAGACTTCCGCTTCCATCGATCAAATGGTGACCTCGATTCAGCGCGTGGCGGATACCGCCAAGGTGTTGCTGGATATTGCCAATCGCTCGCGCGAGGAGGTGAGCACCGGCATTCAGACCATGGAGAAGGCAACCGATGGTTTGAATCGGACGAATCGCGCCATTCAGTCGTCGGCGGAAATTATCAACGTGCTCGGTCACCGAGCGGACGACATTGGCAAGATCATCGAGGTAATCGACGACCTTGCCGAACAGACCAACCTCTTGGCGCTGAACGCGGCCATTGAAGCGGCGCGCGCGGGTGAACACGGGTTGGGCTTTGCCGTGGTGGCCGATGAGGTTCGCAAGCTGGCGGAAAAGTCCACGCAATCGACGAAGGAAATCGCCGACCTGATCCAGAGCATTCAGCGAGAAGCGCGGCAGGCGGTGGAAAATATGGAGCGCAGCACGCGGATCGTGGAAGAAGGCCTGACCCTCGGCAACGACCTCGGAACCGCGCTGCACAAGATTTCCAACGTGGTTACGGAAGTCTATAAGTTTTCGCAAGAAATCGGCGCTGCGACGAGCGAGCAGTCGGTGGGATCTTCGCAGATTGCCAAAGCGACGAGCCGGTTGACGGAAATTACCCAGGAGATTAATTCCGCCGTCGAAGAACAAGCTTCCGGAGCGCAAGCCGTGGTGCGCGCGATGGACAAGATGCGCGAACTGGTGCAGCAATCGGCGTCCAGCTCCACCGAGCTCTCCGCCGCTGCCGAACAGATGCTAAAGCTTTCGCGGAACTTGCTGGACAGCATGGACCGCTTCGTTCTGGACCGCACCGCCCCGTCTCGCGCGAAATACGGCGAGCACCGGGAAAAACGCGGCGGTTCACATTCTGCGCAGGAATCGAATCTGGAATACGCGGAACTCGTGCGCACGTGAGCTCGGGGAGAACCGTGGAAAAAGATATTCAAGTCGTTGGCTTTCGCATCGGCGCCGAGACCTATGGGGTGCGTATCGGCGCAGTGCGGGAAATTGTGCGCGTGCCGGAAATCACCAGCGTTCCGAGCGCACCGGACTTGATCGAAGGAGTCATCAATCTGCGCGGGAAAATTATCCCGGTCATGGATCTGAGGAAGCGTTTCGGCCATACCGAGATTGTGGCGGACAAAAAGAATCGCATCTTGGTGGTGGAGCTGGACAACAAACTGCTTGGCTTAATCGTGAACGCGGCGTCGGAAGTGCTGAAGATTCCGCCGGCGGATATTGAGCCACCCAGTTCCGTATTTGCCGAGGGCGAATCGAACTACGTGGTGGGCGTTGGAAAATTGAAGGGGCGGTTGATCATTCTGCTGGACATTACACGGCTATTGCATCGCCCGGAATACAAACGACTTGAGGAGGTTGCGGAGCCGGTTGCCGTCGCCAAGTAACGCGCCATTCGGATCGCCGAACCGCTGCTGCACTTGCGCATCGCTCACTTACCATTATGGCCACGCTCACAGCACCGATCGAACTCACCGACCCCGAACTAAAGCTTTTGCAGACGCTGGTATATCAGGAATGCGGGATGTTTTTTGATGAGCGTCGCTCACATTTTTTGAAGGACCGCCTGCAACGTCGTCTGAAAGTTTGTCAGCTGGATTCTTTTTATAGCTACTACCGTCTGTTGACCAGCCGTGAAGGCAAAGCCGAGCTCGCGGAGTTGCTGGAAAACCTGACGGTGAATGAGACGAGCTTTTTTCGCAACAAGCCACAGCTCGATTTGCTGCAGAAGACGGTGCTGGAAGAGTTGCTCAGAAAGAAGCAGGAACGACGGGATTTCAACCTGCGGGTATGGAGCGCTGGGTGTTCGTCAGGGCAAGAGCCGTATTCCGTGGCCATGCTGATCAGCGATGCGCTGGCCTACTACTATCTGCGCAATCCGCTGCCTTTTGATATGCCCACGCCGAAACCGATTATTCCTCCCCCCTGGAAACTGGAAATGGTGGCGTCCGATATCAGTTACGCGATTCTGCGCGTAGGACAGCTAGGCCAGTATACCGAGCAACAGATGGAGCCGGTTGATTACACCACGCGACTACGATATTTCGAAAAGACCGCCGATAAGTACTGCGTGAAGCCGCAACTGCGCGAACTGGTGCAGTTCGATTTTCATAATTTGAAGACGGAATTTTTGCCGCGGCGCAACGACATCATTTTATGCCGTAACGTGATGATCTATTTTGACGAAGCAGAGCAGAAACGGTTAATCGACAAGTTCTGGAACTGCTTGAACCCCGGCGGATATCTGTTTGTTGGGCATGCGGAGAGCCTGTTCGGTCTGACCACGCGCTTTCGCATGGTACACGAGAATAACGGCACCGCTTATCAGCGAATTGAGAGTGCTTCGTGAACTATCTGCCCGACGAGCGCGCCGCGGAGCTACGCGGCTTCTTCTTTGAGACCTCGGCAGAAATCCTGCAGGCGCTCAATGAAGCTGGCCTTGAGCTCGAGGCGCACCCCGGCGATGAAGAGGTGTTGCGCCGCGTCCGACGCGCGGTACACACGCTGAAGGGCGATTCCGCAGCGTGCGGTTTTAACAATATCAGTGAGTTTGCGCACCAAATCGAAGACATTCTGACTCCCGAGGTGGCGCGAGCGCAGGGTGCGCGGCTGGCGGAAGTGGTGCTGGCAGCGGCCGATGCATTCGAAGCGCTTTTGCGCGCGTGCCAGAATCAGACGGAGCCGCCTCCGCTCAGCACCATTCTTGCGCTGGCGCGCGAGCTGGGTGCTGCACCGAAAACGGCTGCGGAGACTGACGCGGCTAAGGCGCCAGAGGTTCCGGCGGCATTTACATGGACAGAGTATGAGCAGTTGATGATCGCCGAAGCAGCGCATCGCGGCGAAACGGTTTTCAATATTGCGCTGCGCATTGATCCGAACAGCCTGATGCGCGCGGCTGCGTTTCAACTGGTGCGAAATGTTTTGCACGCCATCGGCACGGTAATCGCGCTGCGGCCGGAAGATAACCTGGCCGCGGCTTCGGTGGAGATCATTGAAGCAGCCGTTGCAACAAATCAGCCGGAGAATGTCATCGTTGCGCGGTGCAAAATTCCCGCAATTGTTACCGACGTCCGAGTGGCACGCATATCCGCGGAGAACACGCCGGAACAGGAATTGTTGGCTGATTTGCTGGAGGCGCAGAGCGTCGCGGCGTCATCGAAGACTGTCGACCCAGAGAATGGCGACGCTGCAGCGCAGGTCGGAGGCGCCAGCGCCGCAGTCAGCGCCGTAACGGACAGCAGCCTGCGCGTTGACGCTGCGCGCATCGACTCGGTGATGAACCTGGTCGGCGAATTGATTATTGGAAAATCGATGCTGAACCGCGCCCTTAGCGAACTGGAACGCCGCCACGCGCGGGACCCCGTGCGCGCCAAGCTGGCGGACGCGCTTTCATTTCAGGCGCGGGTTCTCGATGAGTTGCACAAATGTGTATTAAAGATTCGCATGGTGCCGGTGGAGCAGCTCTTCCGCCGATTTCCGCGCGTGGTTCGCGATGTGGCGAAACAGTGCGGTAAAGACGTGGCGCTCGAATTGGCCGGCCAGAACACCGACCTCGATAAGGGCATTCTCGATGCGCTTGCCGAGCCTCTGATGCACTTGGTGCGAAATGCCGTCGACCATGGCATCGAGCCGGCCGAGGAACGCTTGGCCGCAGGAAAGCCAGCTCGCGGCACGCTGTACTTGAACGCTTACCACCAGGGCACGCAGGTGGTGATCGAGGTGCGGGACGACGGCAACGGAGTTGATTTGCAGCGAGTACGGGCGCATGCGGTTCACAAAGGCCTGCTGAAAACGGAAGAAGCCGCACGACTCAGCGATCAAGACGCCTTGAATTTGATTTTTGAATCTGGTTTCAGTACCGCCGAAGAAGTCACGTCGGTCTCTGGTCGCGGCGTTGGCATGGATGTGGTGCGCAGCGTTCTCGACCGACTAAAAGGCACGGTGAACATTTCTTCGCTGCCGGGCCGGGGCACTACGATTCAGCTGCGCGCGCCCCTGACCCTAGCCAGCATCCAAGCGCTGCTGTTTCGTATCGGCGGGCGGCTGTTCGCGATCCCCCTCTCGTCGGTGGTCGAAATCACCCGGATCAATGAACGCGATGTCAGCCGCGTAGACCAGCGCGAAGTTCTGCGCCTGCGCGAACAAATTCTTACGCTCATCCGGTTGGAGAACTTCACCAAAATTCACGCCGTAACGGGAGCGCCCGAAGGCAAGAGCAAGAGTTTCGTGATTGTCATCGGGGCAACGGAGAAGCGTTTTGGTTTGGTAGTCGACAGCCTGGTCGGAGAAGAAGAGTTGGTCATCAAGGCACTGCCCGCAGAAATTATTTCCAGCGACTTGGTCAGCGGCGCATCGATTTTGGGTGACGGCACAGTGGTGCTGATTTTGAACGTGCCGGCAGTCTTGTCGCGCTTGACGCGTACATCTCCCCTGGGGGCCATCGCATGAGCGAACGAATCCGCGTTCTCGTGGTCGATGATTCGGCGTTGATGCGCAAAGCGATTCCCGCGATCCTAAGCCGCGATCCGTCGATCGAAGTGGTCGGCACCGCCATGGATGGTTCTTTTGCGCTCAAAAAGATCGAAGAATTGCGCCCGGACGTAGTCACGCTGGATCTGGAAATGCCACGGATGGACGGCATGCAGACCCTGCGCCTGATCATGCGGCGAGCGCCCATGCCGGTGATCCTACTGAGCACGCCGCCCAAGGAGGGCGCGTCGTTCACGTTGGAAGCGCTGGCTCTCGGCGCAGTGGATTTCATCGCCAAGCCGAGTGGAGCCGCTGCGGGCAATCTCGAATCCATAGTGGATTCTCTAATCGAAAAAATAAAGGTGGCCATGCGCGCTGCCGGTCGCAAACTTCCTCCCGCCGCCGTGGTGGACGAGCCCGCGGCAGTGAAGAAGCCAACGCGTGCGGCGCTGCCGCCGAAACGTATCATTGCCATCGGAATATCCACGGGCGGACCCAACGCGTTGCAGTTTTTGCTTTCGCAGATCCCCGCGGACTTTTCTTCGGCCATCGTGATCGTGCAACACATGCCGGAGGGCTTTACAGAGATGTTTGCGCGAAGGCTCGATGACTGCTCCCCACTTTTTGTACAAGAAGCCAAGTCGGGCGATCTGCTGCTCGCCGGACGTGTACTGCTGTGCCCGGGAAACCGCCATATCATGACGCGGCGAATGGCTCGCGGCGACGTGGTGGTGCTCTCGGAGACTCCTCCGGTCAACGGGCACCGGCCTTCGGTCGATGTGCTCTTTCATTCTGTGGCGCAGGAATTTGGCAGCCAGTCTATCGGCGTCATTATGACGGGCATGGGCGAAGACGGCGCCGAAGGATTGGGCGCGATCAAAGCCGCCGGCGGCATGACCGCCGCACAAAGTGAAGAAACCTGCGTAGTTGGAGGCATGCCGCGCGCCGCCATCAACAAGGGTTACGCTAACAAGATTATTCCCCTGGAAGGCATCGCTTCGTTTCTCATAGCACAGTGCGGAACGGATCGCGCCTCACAGGAAAAGTCTCAAAAGCCCGACAAGAACGAAAAATCTGAGAACACGCCCGTTTCCTCGCAACGCAGTTGATGCGCCCAGAGGACAGGAGACAGTCATGGCACAATTCGCGGCTCTACTTCGAAAAGACAATCAGCCAGTCCGCTATCTGGTGGTGGATGATTCCGTCTTCGCCCGCAAAAATCTGATGAAGATGATCGAGATGTTCGGGGGCGAAATCGCCGGTGAGGCGGGCGACGGCCTTACGGCCATCGCGGAGTTCAACCGCACCAAGCCCGATGTGGTGCTGATGGACATCACCATGCCGCAGATGGAGGGGATCGAGGCCGTCGAACGCATCGTGCGGCAGCACGCGCACGCCCGAATTGTGATGGTCTCCAGCGTCGGCTACCAGGAAAATATCCTGGCCGCACTGCAAAAAGGCGCCAAACATTTTGTGCAGAAGCCCGTCAAGCCCGAAGTGTTGTACGAGATTCTTCGCTATGTGTTAAGTGACGATCCAACAGCGGCGGGGGCGCCGGTGGCCTTCGCGGGAGAGCATCGCTCATGAGAATGGAACTCATTCAGCCGTTCATTGACGCCGCGGATTCGGTTTTTTCGGAGACGCTACAAGCACCGACCAAGATTGGCGACCTCTCGATGGATGAAAACGCTTACCGCCGAAAAGGGGTGGCGGCGTTGATCGCCATCAAAGGAGATATCGAGGGGCGCGTCATCCTGGACATCTCACCCGAAGTGGCCATCAAAATCGCCGGGCAACTGGCGGGCATGGAAGTCCAGCCGACGGATCAAGTGGTACGCGAAACGGTTTGCGAACTCGCGAACATGGTCATCGGCAACTCGGTGACGCTGCTCAACGACCAGGGATTTCGCTTTAAGGTGTTCCCGCCGGAGATCCACGTCAACGAGGAAGGCCTGGCCAATAGCGTGGATACCGAAGCGCTGGTGCTGTGCCTCGAAACACCTTGCGGAGATATTTATCTGAATATCGCGATGCACTACTTGCATCGCCGTAGTCGCGAGCGCGACACCGCCTCGGCGGTCAGCTAACTCGACGCTGCTCTACGGTGTACTAGCCGCCGAAATCGATGGGCGGCTTGATGTACGCCGCGCCGTGGCGAAATAACCCGGCGGAAACAATCGGTTGCGAAAATACGATACGAATTGGCACGAAAATCGCGCTGCTTCCCGGCGTGAACGGTACGGCCACTTCGACGCGCGTGCCCTCGGGATACTCATTGCGGCTGCGAAAGCTGATGCCGCCTTTCGATAAGTCCTCGCACACGGCAATCTCTTCTTGAAAACCGCGGCGGCGAATGCAGGCCAGCACGCGGGCTTTCACGCGGGTGCGATTCCTGCGCGGCAACACCCGATCTTCGGGCACGATTGGCCGGATCCCGTGGGGATCGGCCGGCGCCGATTCGGAGATCGCTTCAATCCAAATAGCGGGAGAGTCGCAGTATTTGCAGTGCCGCGCCACGCATTTGCGAATTTCAAAAGACTTCAAATCCGCTTCGTTCAGGTAAACCACTTCGCGTCGCTGGCAAAAGCCACATTCCATTAAGAGCCGGGCCAAGGCTTCCTCGGATTTGTGGGGAGCTGGGAAGTCAATGTCCCAGAAATCGAGGCGCGGTTCGAGCAGGTGAATAGCATAGAGGAATCCGTCGGTGTCGCGGTCGATCTCCGCCACAATGCGCGCCCGGGCGGATTTCCACTGATCGCCGTCCTGCTGTCGGCGTAGCGTCACTTCCTGCCCGGCGTTGAGTTTCTCAGTCAATCGCAGCACGCCGCCGTTGCGGCTGACCAGTAGGGTCAGCGCCGTGTGCTTAACGGCGATTCCGCCCGTTGCGAGCCAGGAGGCCTCCACGGGCATACGAAAACTCACGCGGTCGCTTTGGCGGTAGCCGTCTGAGGTCATGATTCCATTTCAACGATAGATTGACTGCTCTTGCAGGTTAGCACGAGGCAACCCGGGAGGTCCCCTCGCGTATGTTGGAGCTTGTCGTTCCCTACAATAATCTTCGGGACGAAGCCCCAACCCGGGCCCGGCTATCTGGAGCCTTATTAGCTCTTTCGTTCACTTTGGCCGGTGCGGTGTTTCGCCAATACCGAGACTGGTGCAAACTGACGTATCGAGAGTTGCGGTCCCCGGTAGCCGCTCGTTGTGGCAACCAGCCCATTTCATGAGCAACGTAATATCTATGGACGATCGACGCTTCAAAAGTCAGCTTGGCGGTCCCACGGTCCGGGACCGCCGCTACGCCATTCGTTATCCGTTTGCCGCCGACGCCGAACTTATCGATCTGGCCTCTGGAGCTCGCATCGAAGGCGTCACTTCCGATCTCTCCTTAGGCGGATGCTTTGTGTGTACCAGCCGTCCACTACTGACGGAAGGCCGAACGCGCATCACTCTAAAACGCAAGGATCAGCAGATTGAGGCGTTTGGAGTTGTACGTATTGTAAAACCGCGTATCGGCATGGGGATTGAGTTTATTGATATCGATCCGTCCTCGGAAGGAACATTGGCGCGCTGGATCGACCAGTTGCGTAACTCTCGCTAGAAACCGCCGCACACCTTGGCGGCAATAATGAAGCGCACCAGACGCAAACCTACCGCCGCGCTAGTGCCTTAAAGCCTGTTTCACAAGCCCACGCCAGGGGGCTATATTTATAGAACTCATTTTTCTCGAGTAGGAGCCGTTCATGCGAAAGTTGATCTTATCCATTCTGGTGCTCGCAAGTCTGGCAGCACCCTTCATTAATCGCGCGCAGCAGCCCCCCATCATCGACCGCAAGTTCTTTTTTGGCGAGATCCAGATTGCCGGTGCGCAAATCTCTCCGGACGGACAATATCTCTCGTTTCTGAAGCCCTACAAGGGCACGCGCAATATTTGGGTGAAGAAGGCCAGCGAGCCTTTCAGCGCGGCGCGACCGGTCAGCGCCGAAGCCACACGGCCGGTCCGTAATTATTTCTGGAGCCGCGATTCCAAGTATCTCTTGTATGCGCAAGACGCGGGTGGCGACGAAAACTTCAACGTGTATGCGATCGATCCGGCTTTGGCCGCCGATCCGAAAACAGGCGTTCCTCCAACCCGCGCGCTAACCAACCTCACCGGCGTTCGCACCATCATCTTCGCCGCGCCCAAGGCCAAGCCGGACATTCTGTATATCGGGCTGAACGATCGCGACAAACAATGGCACGATCTTTATGAGCTGCACATTTCAACCGGCGAGAAGACACTCCTGCGCAAAAACACCGAGCGCATCTCGGGATGGGATTTTGACCACGCGGGCAACCTGCGCTTGGCCGAACGCACCAATCAGGCCGGTGACACCGAAATCCTTCGTGTCGATTCCGACGGTTTCAAGCAAATCTACAGTTGCTCCGTGCTGGAAAGCTGCGGCATAGATAGTTTCGACGCCTCGGACA
>JBEKVU010000073.1:0-12036 GCA_049513775.1 Candidatus Acidiferrum sp. | reverse complement strand
CGGCGGTCGAGTCGGTGCGCACGATTAATTCGCACCAGTCGCCGACCCAGCCGTAGCTGGTCCAAACTTTTTGGCCGTTGACGATGTACTGGTCGCCGTCGAGTTTGGCTTCGGTTTGCAGATTGGCGAGATCGGAGCCGGCGTTGGGTTCGGAAAAACCCTGGCACCAGATTTCTTCAGCGCTGAGAATTTTGGGGATGAAGCGGGCTTTTTGCGCGTCAGTGCCGCAGGCGATAATGGTGGGGCCGATGAGGCCGAGGCCGAGAGAGTTGGCCATGGGCGGAGCTTCGACGCGGGCCATTTCTTCCCAGAACAGAGACTGTTGCATGAGCGTGGCGCTGCGGCCGCCATATTCTTTGGGCCAGGAGACAGCGGCCCAGCGGCCGTCGTGGAGTTTGCGCTGCCAGGCGCGAAGGTAGGGATAGGATTCTTCGAGAGGCTTTTCGCGCCACTCGGACCAGTCTTTGGGAGCGTTGGCGGCTAGCCAGGCGCGTAGTTCGTCGCGGAAACTGGTTTCTTCGGGGGTGAGCTTTAAGTCCATGGGTGAAGCTCCTTCGTGAAACTTTTAAGATCTTGCCGAGACGGGGCGCAGCATGCTGCGCCACTACAAAGTCAAAAAAACCTGGGGGCACGGTGTAGCGCGCCCCTACGCGCTGGGCAGACGACTCGCGATGCTCGCAACAAAATCAGGCGCCTTTTTTGCTGGCCGATTCAGGGCGCAGGGTGTCCTGGCCGTGCCAATACTTTTTGCGAATATCTTTTTTGAGAATTTTGCCGGTGCCGGTTTTTGGCAAACTTTCGACGAAGTCGACGGTGCGCGGACATTTGTAGTGCGCCAGGCGCGAACGGCTGAACTCGATCAGTTCGGCTTCGGTGACGGAAGCGTTTGGTTTTAGAACGATCAAGGCTTTCGGGACTTCGCCCCATTTTTCATCGGGCACGGGAATTACGCCGGCTTCGAGGACCGCGGGATGGGCGAGGATGGTTTTTTCCAGTTCGAGCGAGGAGATATTCTCGCCGCCGCTGACAATGATGTCTTTTTTTCGATCGACGATTAAAAAGTAGCCATCTTTGTCGAGTGTGGCCATGTCGCCGGTATGGAACCAGCCGCCACGCAGGACCTCGGCGGTGGCTTCGGGCTGGCCCCAGTAGCCTTCCATGATGCCGTCACCACGGGCGACAATCTCGCCGATGGATTGCCCGTCTCTGGGAACGTCCTTATCGTTGGCATCGACGACGCGCATTTCAACACCGGGAACGGCATAGCCCGTCATCGCCTGCCCGGCGTAACGCTGCTCACCTTCCCAACCCATGCCGAGTTTCATGGGCGAGATGGAGAGCGTGGGCGAAGTTTCCGTGAGCCCGTAGCCGGAGAAACATTCACAGTTAAACGTTTCTTCCACTTCGCGAACCAGAGTTGGCGAGGAGGCGGCGCCGCCGATGACGATACGCGTGAGGCTGCTCAGATTATAATTTTTGCGCTCCGGACAGTTCACCAAGACGGTGGCCATGATGGGCACGAGGCTGCAGGTATTGGCGCCTTCTTTTTCGATGAGGCGGAAAACCTCTTTGGCGTCGAAGCGCTGGATCATGACGTGCTTGCCGCCAAGGAGCGTGAGGAAATGCGCGACGCCCCAGCCATTGGCGTGAAACAGCGGGATGATGTGCAGCTCGACATTGGCATTGGGAATTCTGAAGGCCATGCAGGTGTTGAGCGCGTGGAGATAGATGTTGCGGTGGGTGAGCATTACGCCTTTGGGATTGGCGCTGGTGCCGCTGGTGTAGAAAAGTTCGGCAACGGCGTTTTCGTCGATGGTGGTGATGTCCAAGGCGTGTGGCGCCGCGCCAGCGAGCATCTGATCGTAATCGTGCGGAGCGAGCCAGGGCGCATCCGGAGTGCCTTCGAGGAGGCAGAAGGTTTTGACGGTGGTGAGATCCTTGCGGAAAGCGTCGACCAGCGGAAGAAATTGCTTTTCGACGAAGAGGATGGAGGCGCCGGAATCGTTGAGGATGTAGCCAAGTTCGCCAGCGGAGAGACGAATGTTCAACGGGAGCAGCACGGCACCGGCTTCTAGGACGCCGTAGTAGGCTTCGAGCAGGCGGTGACAATTGGTGCTGAGAAAAGCGACGCGGTCACCGGGTCTGACACCGGCCTGGCGCAGGGCACCGGCGAGATGACGGGCGCGATCGGCGAACTGCGCGTAGGTGTAGCGGTGCTCGTTGCAAACGACGGCCGTTCTGGCGGGATACTGCTGCTCCGCGTAGCGAAGAAAGCGTAAGGGTGTGAGTGGAATATTCATTGTGAGCCGCGCCCCCCAATGTTTAACGGGTCAGGCGGATTGCCCTCCGTCGACAACGAGTGTATGCCCGGTTACAAAATCCGAGGCGCTCGAAGCGAGAAAAATGGCTGCGCCTTTCAGGTCTTGCGGTCCACCGAAGCGGCCGAGAGGAATGGTAGCCAGAAGGCTTTCCTTATTTCGTTCGATGACCTTTTCCGACATATCGGTCGGAAACCAGCCCGGGGCGATGGCGTTGACCTGAATGTTGTGCAGGCCCCATTTGCAGGCGAGATCTTTGGTGAAAATAATGATGCCGCCTTTGCTGGCGCTATAACCGATGGCCGAGAATCTTGGCGGAGAGCCGCGCAACCCGGCGACGGAAGCGATGTTGATAATTTTCCCGCGGCGCTGGGCGATCATGACTTTGCCGACCGCCTGGGAAAACAGAAATGTGCCGGTGAGATTGGTTTCGATGACTTTGTTCCATTGCTCGAGGGTCATGTCTTCGGTGGGCGCGCCCCAGGAAGTGCCGGCGTTGTTGATGAGGATGTCGATGCGGCCGAACTGCTTGGCGGCGGTTTCGGCGACGGCGCGGATGCTGGCGGGATCTTTTACGTCGCAGCCGAGGGCCAGGGTGGGTACACCGAGTTTTTGCAATTCTTCGGCGGCTTGCTGGCAGCGCTCTTTTTTGCGGGCGCAAAGGACGAGACTTGCGCCCATTTCGGCCAAGCCTTCGGCCATTTGACGGCCTAAGCCGACGGAGCCTCCGGTGATGACGGCCACACGGCCGGTGAGATCAAACATCGGGCAAGTGATCATGGGCGCAAGAGAACCGCTGCATTTCCTGACGTTTTGAATAAAATATGATTGTTTATATCATATTTGTGTTGCTAACGACAAGCTCGAACTGCCCTCACGCCAGAAGGAACCGAATGGCCAAAGCGCCTAGCGCTCCACCGGCGAAAGTACCGAGAACCGAAATGGGCGCGTAACCCCAATCGGAGCTGCCCTTGCCTGCGATGGGCAGAACCGCGTGCGCGATACGCGAACCTAAATCGCGGGCGGGGTTCATGCTGGAGCCGGTGGTACCGGCAAGGGCCAGAATCAGACCCCAAACCAGTGCGGCGATAAGAAAGGGGCCGAGGCCTGGAGGCAAGTTGGCGCGGCTTAGGATGCAGGCGCCGATAAAGACCAGCAGGGTGGTGGCGATTATCTCGCAGACGAGATTGGCGGCGCGGTTGGGGATCGCCGGGTGGCTACAGAAGCAACTGAGTTTGTGGATGGGTTCGGGCGTCTGACCCCAATGGGGCAGAAAGTGCAGCCAGACGAGAACGGAGCCCACGAAGGCGCCCAGCATTTGCGCAGAGATGTAGGGAAACATCTTCGAGAAATCGTGGGTGATAAGAGCGGAAGCCAAGGTTACCGCAGGATTGATGTGAGCATCGTGGCTGCCGCAAGCCAAGGCGGTGAAAATTCCCGCCATGGCGGCGAAACCCCACCCGGTCGAGATGGCCATCCAACCTGCGCCCTCGGCCTTGGAGCGCTTGAGGACCGCACCTGCGATGACGCCGTTGCCGAGCGTAACCAAAACCATGGTGCCCATGAATTCACCGACGACCGGCGATGGCATGCAATGTTCCCTCTCGATACGGCGTTTCGCGGAGCGATGTTTAGCGGAGCGGAATTCCACCGCTGAGAATCGTGCCTCTCGCGTGTTCTAACGGTAAGGCGCCAGTCAGACGGCGCCCGCTCAACTGCGCTAATTGAATTGCAAAAACGAATCGCCGCACAGGAATCCGAAGAAGCATTCGCCCGTGACCGCGTCAAAGGTGCGGAGATAAGGGCTGGGTTCAAAATCGATAAACGCGGGCGGCGTGGCGACGAGGCCTTGCGCGCCGCTGAATACGTTGAAGCTTGGTCCGAGGGCGCTGGCGGAACTGTTCAGATCTTTGGCGTCCACGTCGTGCCAACGTCCGGTATCCAAGCGGTCGATCAGCGTGTTGACGGCAGCGATGGTTTCCCCAGGGGTGAAGGCACAGTGACCGGCGCGGTCGATAAACGTTCGACGCAAGAACTGGTCGTTGCCCCGTTCATCGACGACTTTCTTGTAGGCGCTCTCATTCTCGACTACCACGAGGCCATCGCCCTTGGTGTGGAGGGTGAGGACGGGGAAGTGGATGCTGCCATCAAAAATAATATTTTGCTCGAGATATTTCACGGCTTCCGGATCGGCATTGACGCGCGCGGCGTCGTTTAGCGTTCGCAAATCGGCGTCGAGATCCAAGCCAGCCTGCTGGTAGAGCGCCACGACTTCATCGCGGTCGACGGAACGTTCAAGCTGATGACGGTAGTCGACGCCGGTGTTCCAAGAGACATTGCCCTGGGCGCGCGCTTCAAGTTCGGCACGGAAGGCAAAAACGAACGGAAAGTCGACTTGCTGATCCCAAAGGAATTGGTTGGCTTCCTGGCTGGCGTAGTCGGTGGGCGCAGGCTCTGGGGACAACGGCGTGAACCATCCCGGGGTATCGGAAACCGCGGCGCCGAGAGCGATGCGGGCTCGGCCTTGCGGCGTGGCTTGCGCTTCGGCAAGAATTTCTTCGGAGAGATCAAAATTCGCCGTGGGGTTGGCGATGTTTACGACCTCGAGCCCGGTGCCGGGAGCGAGCAGGGTTTTGAAAACGAATTCGCCGTCGAGCGCGGTGTTCCAGGTGGCGACGCCGCCGGCCAGCACGCCGCACATGGGTTGCGCGGCGTTGAAACGATCCGGATAGCGCTGGATGAGGCCGGCAGTGATGATGCCGCCGAGCGAATGTCCCCAGGCGATGGTGCGTTTCGGACGAGCAACGGCTTTGTCGAAAACATCGAGAACCGCGATTTGATCGGGCAGGGCTTGCTGAAGAGCCCAGCCGGTAGTGGCGTAGGAAGAGCCGGCGAGAGCGTAGCCGCTCGTGAGCATGAAGAAACGGGTGATGGGATCGCCGACGTCGGTGGCAGGATTTGGAGAGCCGGGGGTAACGTAGCCGTGGCTGTAGAGGAAGAGGGTACCGTTCCAATTGGCCGGGACTTCGATGAGATAGGTGGCGCCGTCGGGCAGGCTTCCGGTAATGGTGTTAACACCGGTTTGTGCCTGGGCGCCGCCAGCCGCCACGATCAGCAGCACGGCTACCGACACTACGAAAAACAGCACTTGCTTGGTGATCTGCCACATATTTGTTTCCTCCCCACACGAAATCAGACTTCATTCATCCGGATCTTCGTTAATCGAAGGCCAGGAAGAAAAAACCGCACAGCAAGCTGCTGCTGGACGGCACCGAAGCGCCGCCAGCAATTAGGAATGTCGGCGAGAGCCAGCCTTCGGAAAAAATTAGAAGGTTAGGCGCACTCCGAGCTGGATCTGGCGTGCGGGGAACGCCGCCGTGAAGGCCAGAGGTTGATTCGGGAAAAGGTTCGCGCTGCCATGAACAGCAAAAGGATTCGCAGGATTGGGACCCAAGAAGTCCGGCCCGACCACGTTGTTGACGCTGGAATAGTTCGTGTGGTTGGCAAGATTAAAGGCTTCCGCAGTGAACTGGAGCGAGGCCTTTTCCGCGACTTTGAAGGCGCGGCTCAGACGCAGATCGAAGTCCGTGAAGTCCGGACCGAGGCCGCTGTTGCGAGGCGCGCCGCCCGGGCGATCGTTGGTAAAGTGTCCGTCGCTATTGGTGTCCGCCCCCGCGAGAAGATTGAAGGGGTGGCCGGAGTTGTAGCTGAAGATGGGCGCCAGTTCGAAACCGCCAAAGACACGGGACTTCTCCCATGGGCTGGCAAAGACACCGGCGATGGTCACCTTGTGGCGTTCGTCGAAATCAGAGAGGCCGCGATCGGCTTTCAAGTCCGCAGCGTCGAAGGGAGAATAGTCGCTATTGAAGTCGGTGACGTCATCGAGGGCTTTGCTGTAGGTGTAATTGGCGAGCAGGGTGAAGTGATTGGCGAAGCGCTTTTTCACTTCGAGGATGCCGCCGTTATAGACCGCCGAGCCGATGGAACTGTAGACGTTGTTTTGCAGAATCGTTCCGGTGGTGTCAACAAAGCAGTTCGGAGAGAGGTTCGCGCCGGAACCGCAAGCGGGATTACCCCAATCCTGGAAAGAGAACCCATTGCCGGGCAGGCCACTGTCGCCGGTATCGAACGGAGCGCCAGGCAGCAAGTTGGTATCAATGGCGACCGGAAGATGGGTGGTGTGCACCCAGATGTAGTTGGCGGAAATGGTGAGTCCGCCGGCGAATTCGCGCTCGATACCCAAAGAAGCTTGTTGCGAGGTCGGGCTCTGATAGCCCGGTTCGCCAGCGAACAAAACCGTGCCAGGGGGCAGCGGCCCGGTGTTGGAAACGGGAACGAAGGGAGCCAGGTCGGCTTGGGTGATGCACGCATATTGCCCCGGAGGCGGAGTACCGCAGTTAATCAGGCCTTCGCCAAAGAAAGTTTGGAAGATGGCGGCCGAGTTATCGGCAGGAGCTCCGGGAACGCCGGTGAGTTTGACGAGGGTGTTGGCGATGATGCGTTTGTCGTTGTTGTTACCGAGCACGTTGACGACGCCAGGAATCTGGGCATAGATCTGCGAATAGAAGATGCCGTAGCCGGCGCGCACGACGGTCTTATGATCGCCGAAGGGATCCCAGGCGAGGGAAACGCGAGGGGCGAAATTTTTCTTTGGCGTGTGCAGCGGGCCGTATTGATCGTCCAGTTCGTAACGCAGGCCGTAGTTCAAGGTGAGATTGGGACGGATTTGCCAGGTATCTTGCAGGTAGAACGCGGTGAATGGGCGGGTTTGACGATACTGCGGATTGCCAAAACCCTGTTCGTAGAAACCGGGCGCGCCCAGGCTGACGGTTTGCAGCGCGGTGAGAGGGACGGTTGACGGGACACTTGCTCCCGTTACGCCGCACGCGACCGGAACTTGCAAGCATGGGCTAAGTACGATTCCCGGCAATTCGAGGAACTCAAAACGGCCCGGGAAGAACGTCTGCGAGATCGTGTCGTTACCACGAACGAGTTCACTGCCGCCAAACTTGATGGTGTGACGGCCGCGCACAAAACTGAAGTTGTCGGCAACCTCGAAGCGCCCGGCGCGCGTGTGGCTGGGCAGGAAAATGCTTCGTCCGAAGAACCCGAAACCCTGCACATCGATGCCCGGTCCGCCGGGATCGTTGGTGTCGACGTTGAATTGATAGATGTTGTACTGGACGAGGGCTTCGTTCTGCGTAGAAGAGCTGAAAGTGTGGAACCAGGAAGCCTGTGCCGTGTTATCCCAAGCCAGCTCCGAGGTGCCGCGAGAGAAGGCGGTTAGCGCTTGCAGATCGGGATCAGACTCCGTTAAGTGGTTAAACGTGTAGCGGAAAAACGCTTGATCTTGCTCGCCGAAGCGGTGATCGAGGCGCGCGGAGAACTGATTTTGGCGGATGGGGAAAGGAAAGAGTCCGCCGCCGGTTTCCGCCTGATTGATGATGTATGGATTCAGAGCTTGCGTGGCGGCATTGGTTTGGCACAAGGAAGGAGCGGCCGTGATGTTCAAGCAATTGTTCAGAATGAATGCGCAGGTTGGCGCCGACACCGTGGCGGTAGTGGACAAACAAGGCACCTGTGTCGTGGGTGACTCGGCCGCCAAACCGGCGATCACCGCGTTTTGCTGCGGGGTGGAGTCAAAGACGCTGGTGTTGGTCAGCAATGGCACGGAATCTTGCGCATCCGAGCGCAAACCCTCGTAAGCGAGAAATAGGAAGGTTCTGTCTTTTTGGATTGGCAGGCCAATGTTGCCGCCGAATTGCTGGCGATTGAGCGAGTTCTTCAAGGTTGTCGCGGTGGCTTCAGGATTCGTGGTGAACAGATCGCCCGGTGCTACGGCGGGCTGGAGCGCGAAGTGATCGCGGTCATCGAGCGCGTCGTTGCGGAACAACCCAAAGAGGCTGCCGTGTACTTCGTTGGTGCCGGACTTAGAAACGATGTTGATGGATGCGCCCGCGGCACCACCGAGTTCCGCGGTGTAGTTGGAACGATTCACCTGGAATTCCTGCACCGCTTCCTGGCTGAGATTCAGGCGAACGCCGCCGGCATCATCGTTAAATTCACCGCCATCGACGGTGACGCTGTTGCCGCGGCCGTTGCTGCCGTAAAAGGATAGTCCGCTCTGCGGCGTTTGCTTGGGGCGAAAGTCCGCGTTGTCGGCACTTTGACTCGAGTTGCTCACCCCGGGGAGGAGCAAGGTGAAGGTGAGATAGTCGCGGCGATTGATCGGCAAATCCTCAATGTAGCGTTGCGAGAGAGTGTTGGCCTGACTGCCGCGCGTGGTCTCAATGGGAATTTGCTCGGCGGATACTTCGACGGAAGCGGTGGCCCCCGCCAAAGCGAGGTGGAAATCGACGAAGGCGGTCTGCCCAACCGACAGGAGCAGGCCCTTTTGTATCTGCGTTTGCAAGCCGGCATGGCGAGTGGTCAGTTCATAGGTAGAGGGAGGAAGACTTGGAAATTCGAACTGACCGCTCGAATCGCTGGTGGCCGTGTAGTGCGTGCCTTTGGCGGTATCTACTGCTTCCACGGTCGCGCCCGGTATCACGCTGCCGGACGGGTCGTATACCGTGCCCTTGATTTGCCCCGAGGCGCCCACACCTTGAGCCTTGGCAGCGGGGCTAAGCAGCAGTAGAAATACCAAGCCCGCAAGCAAGATCGCTTTCATAGTTCCTCCCGGTTTGCCGAGTACTATCTAAAATGTCCACGCGTGCATCTACAGCAAAATTTGGAACACGACCACCGGAACGCGTTTAGGGAATACGGAGTGGCAGACAACCGCGGCAACCCTGCCGACAATAGCCCGCTACGCAGGCGCGGCGGAGACAGCCATAGGCCTGCAAGACAGTTTTGGACACCGTACCCCACGCTACCTCGACAAGGTCACCCCGACCACGTCACCCTGACTAATCAACCCGACAAATCTCTAAATTGTGATAGGGAGTATCACATATTAGAAACTAATGTCAATACAATCTCTGATGCTTCACATCAGTGTTTTTGATGCCTCGATGGGCGGTAGCTTACTCAAATGCCCTCGCACAAGGAAGTCTTATTTAGTGGTGGGTGTTGACCGGGAGGGAACGTGACGTCACCCGGGACTGAGCACGACGCGGCCGGTGATCGAGCCGGAGCGCAATTCGGTGAGGACTTCGTTGACCTGCGCAAGGGGACGCTGCGTGACCTGCGTGTGGAGCTTGCCGGAGGCGGCCATGTCTAGGACTTGGCGCAAGTCTTCGCGAGTGCCGACCGAAGAGGCCTGGATGCGTACCTCGGTAGCTGCCATCATGATGGGAGGAAAGCAGATAGACTCGGAAGGCAGGCCGACAACCAGGAGCATGCCGGTCGGGCGGACGCAGGGGAAGGCAGTGTCATAGGCGGCTTTGGCGGCGGAGGTTACCAAGGCTACGTGGGCGCCGCCGGCACGACGCATTTCTTTGACGACGTTCACGGACGCGGCGTTTAGAGTTGTGGTCGCGCCCACGGCTTTTGCATGGGCGAGTTTTTCGTCCGAAACATCGATGGCCGTGATTACCGCTTGGAGTTCCCTGCCGATTTGGACCGCCAGGTGGCCAAGACCGCCGACGCCAAAAACTGCCAGACGCTGGCCGGGCTGAATTTTGGCGTGCTGCAAGGCGCGGTAAACGGTGACGCCTGCGCAGAAGAGCGGCGCAGCATCGGCGGACGAAAGGCCTTCGGGAATTTTGAGTGCATGGCTTGCGGGGGCCTTCATTAATTCCGCGTATCCGCCATCGACGGTGACGCCCGTGATTTTTTGTTTGGCGCAGAGATTTTCGTTGCCGGAGCGGCAGAAGTCGCACTCGCCACAAGTCCAGTGGACCCAGGGCACGCCGACGCGATCGCCAACTTCTAAGGAGCCCACAGCGGCACCTTTCTCGACGACGCGGCCGGCAATTTCATGCCCGAGGATCAGCGGCAATTTTGTGATGGGCACGATTTGCGGCCAGTCGCCGTCGGCCACATGCAGATCCGAATGGCAAACGCCGCAAGCTTCGACGGCCAGCAAAACCTCGTGCGCTTCGAGTTTCGGTGGATCTATTTCCTCGATGGAGAGTGGCGCTTTGAATTCGCGCAGGACGGCTGCTTTCATGACCTTGTACCTCGTGGAATTTGTGAACGATTCAGCTTTTGCGGCCGCGAGCGCCGCTTAAGATGAAGCTACGAAGATTGAAATTAAAATTCTGTTTAGGGCTTGGCGCCACGCAAGAAAAATTCCACCGCGTTGCGTACGCGTTCGGTTAGTTTGTGCGGCCCGGTGAGATCCACGGCCCACTGACGGACCACGGTATTGAAGAGCCCTTCCATAAATTCCGCTAGGTGGACTACCGGAAAATCGCGCGTGATCTCGCCGTTGCGCTGGCCCTCGGCGATAATTTCGCGCAGCAGGCTGACGGTGGTGGCTTCCGCTCCGCGGAGTTCCGGGGAACGCACCGGGTCCATGGCGCCGGCGAGAATTACCGCTTGCCATAGCGGACGCCCGACTTCCGTGACGTTTCCGAGCGTCTCATAAAAGCGGCGCAGACGCTGCTCGGTGGTAGCCTTGCTGGACAGCTCGGCTTTCAGGCTCTCCGCCTGCCGCGCAAAGGCGCGCCGGCCGACTTCGCGCAGGACCGCATCTTTGCTCGGAAAATAACGAAAAAATGTGGGCTGGCTGATTTCGAGGGTCTGCACGATGTCGTCGATGCGGGTGTTCTCGTAGCCACGCTGGCGGAAAAGATGCAAAGCGGTTTCGACGATCTGCTGGCGGAGGCGAGCCTTCTTGCGTTCGCGCAGACCGGTGGGGGGTTCCTTTGCTATGGCGTCAGCGGGCCGCTTGCGCTTGCCGGCTGCGCCGGCCTTGGGTTCGGCGGGGAACGGCGGCGGGCCCGTGGCAATATTTTCGTGTCGCATAGGTGGAATGCTCTCCGTGACCGTCGGATCGAGCGCCGGCTATATTTTGATAGTGACTCTAACATTACAGCGACTAATGCCAGGTTGCAAAGTGAATTTCGGGCGATTGGGTCTACCGACTGGGGAATAGTTTTCGCCCCAGTGGTAATATCGCATCCGTTACTCTCGCGGAGGAAGCGATGCGTCACCTAGCCAGGCGCATGACCTGGGCAATGCTGTTTGGCTTTCTCCTTGGCCCCTCGTGCATCGCGCAGACTCGCGTCCTGGTCAATGAATCCGCAATCCGCATGCAATTTCGCGCCGATGCAACGCTCGTCTCTCTGCCGGTCGAAAACCGAGCGGGCGAGTCAATCGAATACCATGTCGCACTCGAACTGGTCGATCCCGCGGGTTTGGTGCTGGTGCGATCCAGGCGGGCAATGCGGCACGAGGTTTGGGCGTGCAATGAGCCGAAGGTTGGAGTACCCATCGGCAGCGGCACTTCACCTGAGAAATCGCCTTGCTTGAATTCCTGCCCCGCAAACTCGGTCTGCTTTCCGTGAACATCTTGAACTATCCGCAGACGGCCTCCCAACAGTACATAGAACCAAGCTGCCGCGCCCTCTTGAAAAAGCCATTCTCCTGGCTGGAGCCGCACATCGGCGATAGTCTGCGCCAAGCGAGCGCATTCGGCTTCGTCAAAACAGGAAAAAATTCTTGCTTGTCGCAACTCTTCTGCAATGAACACGTTCCCCGCTCCGCATCGCTAGGAGTGATCGTCACACTTTATCTACCACAGGATGCTGTCGATGAAAGCTCGGCTTAT
>JBEKVU010000072.1:0-12382 GCA_049513775.1 Candidatus Acidiferrum sp. | reverse complement strand
ACAAAAATCCCTTCTTGCAGCCGGGAAGCTCGTGAGCTTGGGGCGCCTTTAGCCGGCTGCTCTTGCGCCGGACGAGCCGGTGTTGTCTAACGAATTCGATTTCCACATTGCAAAGACCCAAACCAAGCCTTGCGCGAGCAGGGCGCCGAAGGCGTCAATGGCCACGTCACGGGCTGAGGCGTGGCGAAGCGGCACGAAAGATTGATGCCATTCGTCGAGACCCGCGTAAGTAACGGCGATGACCAGGGTGGTCAGAGCCCAAGTCGAGCGCCAGCCTTGACGCTCCGCGCGAATGCCCCGAAAAACCGTGATGCTGAAGAAGGCGAACTCCGTCACATGGGCGAGCTTGCGGATGGCAATGTGCAGAAGACGGAGCGCGTGGCCACTGGCTGAGGGAAACAGCCAGCGCAGGATGGGAATGATCACACGCGCCGTTTGGCGATCGCTGAAATAGTGCGTCGAGAAAGTGGAGATAAGAATGGCGACGAGAATTGCGGGCCACCAATAGACGAAACGGGATCGCCAAACGCTCAAGAGAGTTTGCCCGAAGCGCGAAGATCGCGCAGGTAAGGGGCCACAGCGTCTTGCCAACTGCGCAGGGTGATGCCGTAAGCGTTGAGGCTAGCGGGGGACAAAACCGAATATGCAGGACGCCGAGCCAGGCGAGCAGCTTGCGCCGAACTGATCGCCGAGACGCGGACCGAAGAGCGCCCGGCCTGGCGCAAAACTTCGCAGGCGAATTCGCACCAAGTGCAAGCACCGGCGTTGGTGATATTTACGATGCCGCGAGCGTCTTTGCGCGCAAGGTCACGAATCGCCCGAGCCAGATCGCGGGTAAACGTCGGCGAGCCAGTCTGATCAGCGACCACAGCTAGTTCGGGCCGAGTTTCCGCGGCACGCAGGATTTTTTCCGGAAAACTGATCCCGCCAGCGCCAAAGAGCCAGGAGGTGCGCGCTATGCACCACGCGCCGGCGTGATCCTGAACGGCCCTTTCCCCGGCGGCTTTGGACGCACCGTAAACGTTGAGAGGCGCGATGGGATCGGCAGGCTCGTAGGGCCGGCGCGAATTGCCGTCGTAAAGATAGTCCGTGCTGATGTAGAAGAGTCGTGCGGCAAATTCGTTTGCGACGCGGGCGACGTTCTGCGTCCCTTGCCCGTTGACCGCGAAAGCCAGATCGGAGTTGCCTTCGCTGCCGTCCACGTCAGTGTAGGCGGCGGTGAGTACGATCCAGTCGGGCTTCGCGTAGTTTACGAGGGTACGTACTTGCAAAGGATCGCGAATGTCCGCATCGCGTGAGAATGCCGGGATGATGTCGTCCTGCGTCCATTCCTGTTGCAGATCCGTGCCCAGCATGCCGCCGGCACCGATAAAGAGGACGCGCATTTATTTGTGCTGAATTTCCCAATCGTAGGCGATGTTGGAATCGTTGTAGGCGATGCGTAGCTCATCGGCCGGATTGTAGTGGCGGTCCGTGAAGTAGATGAGCTGAACGGGCTCGACGCCCAGCGCTTTGTAGCCGTGACCAACCCCCGGAGGGATGAGAATTTGCCAGGGACGAAAGCTACCGGCGTAGATGGTGTTGATTGCTCCAAAGGTTTTCGAATGGCGGCGCAAATCATAGAGAAATACCTGGAGCATGCCGGATACGGGAGTCCAAAGATCGGTCTGCTCGGAGTGATAGTGAATGGCTTTTATGGTGCCGGGGTAGGTGAGCGTGAAGGATATCTGGATCTGGCGAGCGCCTTCGGGAGTCATTTTTGCGGAAAGACCCTTGCCGAGGCGTCCGACCTCCATGAAAAAACCGCGATCGTCGGGCTGGACGGCCAGAGGTTCGATCTGCACATCATCGATCAGGTCCGGCGAGTCTGGCTTGAAAATAACTTTGCCAAGCGTTTTCGCAGAGCGCCGAAGGATGGCCATCTCAATGCCATTCTTGGTGCCGAGGGAGACGATGTTGTCTAGAAGTGCGTTGGTCAGAGCTTCAGCCGCCATGATGGATTGCTCTTTCCCTGATTTTGTTTTTTCCCGCGTCAAGCAAACTCTTTTAGCTGTGTCCCGGTGGCTGCCCTAGCGCTTGACGAGCTTCGTCGGCAACCGGGGATTTGGGATCGAGGCTGATGGCTTTTTCAAGTTCCGCGCGGGCGCGATTGCCGTCGTTTAATTTTTGATACGCAAGGCCAAGATGATAGTGATAATTGGCGCTGCCCGGAGCTTTCTTGGTGGCGTCCTCAAATAACGGAGCGGCCACGGAGAACGCGCCGTTCTGATAGTAAGCCCAGCCGAGGGTATCGGCGGTGCTCGGTTGGTTTGGCAAACCTTTGTGTGCGGCTTGCGCCAGGGTCAAGGCGACATTTACGCTTCCGCCATGCTCGAGCATCAGGTATGCCAAATTGTTAGAAGCCAGAGGATCATCGGGCTGCACGGCGAGAACCTTCTGGTTAAAGTCTTCGGCCTGCTTCCAGTCGCCCTTTTCTTCATAAAAACTAGCCAGAGCCAGACAGAGGCGCGGATCATTGGGCAGCAATTGCAGGGCTTTCTGGTAGCTGGCGATAGCGGCATCAATCTTTTTTTGTTTGGCCTGGGCTTGCCCAAGCATCACCACCGCCTCGGCGTTGTGTTGATCAAGATCGACGGCATGCTGAAGCGTCCGCTCGGCATCCTCGATTTGATGGTTTTTGTCCTGGGCTTTGGCGAGCAAGATCGTCAGCGGGACGTTGTCAGGACTGTTCTGCAGTTGATCCTGGATGATCTTAAGGGCATCGGCCGGCTTACTTCGCGCAAAATCGACGTTCACGAGGCCTTGCGTGGCTTCAAAGGAATGCGGATCGTGCTCGAGGGCTTGGCGATAAAATGTCTCCGCATCGTTTACGCGTTTTTGCGCCATGCGCAGTTGTCCGAGTTTTACATAACCGAGCGAGTTATCGGGCGCGAGTTTAACCAAGTGATTTAAATCCGCTTCGGCAGAGGTGGCATCGCCTTGATTCATGCGCGCCGTGGCGTGGAACAGATAGCCGTCGGCGGCCTTCGGGGCAATGGTTTCAAGTTTATTGCCGATGATTTCGAGGTTCTTCCAATCTTGACGTTGCGTCGAGCTGGCGCCGAGCGCGCGCCAAGCCTCCGCATAATCCGGCCGCAGACGCGCCGCTTCATTCCACTCGTGCTCGGCCTGTTGCGGATCGCCTTTCTGCGCAAGCGCGACGCCGAGTTGATAATGCGCGACCGCACTATCCGGTTGGTTCTTCAGCGCCTGGCGCAACGCTTGAATGCTGTCGTCCCATTTTTTCTGCTGATTCGAAATCTGGCCTTTCGTAACGAGGGCCTCGATATCCTGGGGAGCCTTCTTGAGGATCTCTTCGTTCAATCGCGCCGCGTCGTCGATTTTCTGATTGAGAATTAGCAACTGAATATAGGTCTTCTGAATCTGCACATCGGCCGGGTGCTGCGTGGATAATTCGGCAAATTCGGCGAGAGCTTTGGCTGACTGGCCGCGTGTGAGATAGAAATCACCGAGCATGCGGTAAGCGCGAGGATCATTGTTCAGCTGCTGTTTGGCTTCGGTGAGCACGGCAATGGCCTGCGGTTCCTGGCCCTCGGCTAAATACAGGATCGCCAGATCGCTGCGTGGCGCCGGGTTCTTTGGATCCTGGCGAATAGCGGCTTGAAACTGCTGCTCGGCATCGCTCCAGCGGTGTTGCTTCTCGTAAAGATGTCCCAGTAAGGTTAGCGCCGCGATGCCCGTGGCATCGAGTGATTTCGCTTTCTGCAGGTTTGCTTCAGCGTCCGCCAAATCGCCCGTCTTACCCTGAATCACCGCAAGATTGATGTAGCCGTTCGCCTTGTCCGGCTGCGCCGCGATGGCGTCCTTGGCTTGCTGCAGTGCATCGGTCTGGTTGCCGAGCTGACTGTTGGCCTGCGAGAGAATAATCTCGGCCTCGTTATTGCCGGGCGAATTCTTAAGGACAAGCGTTGCGCGGTCCTTGGCGTCCTGAAATTTGCCGCCGGCCAGAAATAATTTCGCAATCTCTAATTGCGCAGCCCAATTCTCCGGTTGGAGAGAGACAGTGCGCGAGAATTCCTGGAACGCGCCTGCCCAAGTGCCCTGCTTCAGGTAGGTCTCCGCCAGTTTATAGTGGGCGTCGGCGAATCGGGGATCGATTTGCAGCGCGCGGCCGTAGGAAATCACCGCTTCGGCGTAACGGCCTTTGTCAAAATCCTGGTTTCCTTGTTGCAGGAATTTCTGTTTGCGAACGCTCGGGTCGCGGAAGCACCCGCAAACGGAAAAGCAGATGATCAGCGGAAGGATTATTAAAAGTGCGTACTGCCTATTGCGCGGTGTCATCGGCGTCTTTTGCTCTCAAGCCTTCCGTCTCGATTTTGCCCCCTGCAGGGAACGAAAGAAAGGGCGAATCAGAGCTTCAGGAAAGGTGTTGCAAATAGTATACTTAAGGGGCGAGGTAGTGCGAAGGCCCAACTGGCGCCGAGTTGACCAGCGCGAGACATGCCTCTCGGCAGGGAGGAATTCTGGGATATTGTGGGTAGAAGAATTCCACTTTTCTCGTGATTCTGGCGAGACAGGGCGGTGATTTAGTGCGGCACCAGCAGACTTCAGGTACTTAAGTGTTTTGTAGTGTTTGCTTTAACGTTCAAGCCGGTGTTGCGGAAATCGCCGCCGTCTCGTGGCAGCGGTCGTGCAACTTAGCAACCTGAAGTTCTCGGCGCTTTTTTTGAGTCAGATTGCTTTTTAAGAGGTTGTTGAGGAACGTATGGTTCGCGACAGTCAACTAGCGATTGCAGACGTAAAGCGCATCCTCAAGCGCTGGTGGTGGATCGTGCCCATAACCACGATTTTCTTTGGCGCGGCAGGCGTATTGGCTGCGATGGTGCTGCCGAAGAAATATATGTCGCAGACCATGGTGCTTGTCGAGTCGCCCACCGTTTCGGCGGAACTTGTGAAACCGGTGATCACGGAGGACTTGAGCCGTCGCCTCTCTTCGATGCAAGAGCAGATTCTCAGCAATAGTCGCCTGCAGCCGATCATCGACAAGCTCGGGCTATATCCGAATCTTCGCGGCAAAGCGCATGCCGAAGACCTGGTGGATCGCTTGCGCACTTCGGTAAAAGTGACTCCTCTTGAGCCCATGGCGGGCACGCAAAATCGCCAGATTCCCGGTTTTTACATCAACGTCACATTCAACAATGGATTGCTAGCGCAGCAGATTTGCACGGAAATTACTTCGATGTTCCTCGAGCAGAATGCCCGGGATCGTCAGACACAGACAAAGGACACCACGGAATTTATTCAGGAACGCCTGCAAGACGCCAAGAAAAAACTGGACGACGAAGACGCCAAACTGGCGGACTTTAAACGTAAGAACCTCGGCAGTCTGCCCGAAGAAGAAAAGACGAACTTGGAGCTTTTGGCGGGCATGAATACCCAGCTTGAGTCCAATACCCAGGCCATAAGCCGAGCGCAACAGGATAAAACCTTTAACGAATCGCTTCTGGCGCAGCAGGAATCGATTTTTAAGCAGCGAAACGAAAGCAGCGGCACGAGTGCAAGTCCTGACACCTTAGACCAGCAGATGAGCGCGCTCCAAGATCAGCTCGTAAATCTGGAGGCGAAGTACACCCCGGAACACCCTGACGTGGTGAAAACGAAGCACGCCATCGAAGAGCTCAAGAAGCGCATGGATGCTCAGCAAAAGGTCCTACCGGAAGCCACCGTTTCGAAGGCTAACGTCCCGGAGCCTCCGCAGTTGCAACAACTTCGCGCCAAGCTGCGGCAGGATGATCAGAATATCGGGGACCTTACAAAGGCGCAGGCCAAAATTCAGAGCGACATCAGAATGCTGCAGGGGCGCGTGCAACAGAGCCCGGTTGTTGAGCAGGAATTCAAGGATATTACGCGCGATTATCAAACGGCTTCGGACGACTACAACGATCTGCTGAAGAAATACAACACCTCGGAAATCGCGAATCACCTGGAAAATCAAGAGGATAGCGAACAGTTCAAGATTTTTGATCCACCGAGCCTGCCTAGTCAGCCTTCTTTTCCTAACAAAATGCTGTTTACGGCTGGAGGGGTGGGCGGAGGCTTGGCCCTCGGACTGGCAATTCTTTATCTGCTCGCGATGCTCGATAAGTCCCTGCATAGTGAGCGCGATGTGGAAATCGGTTTGAAATTGCCACTCTTGGTTTCGATTCCCGCGCTCGATGTGGTTGCTGGACAGGCCCAGCGCACGGCGAGTCTGATTGGCAAAGGGTTGAAGGAGCCCAGCGTGCATCCCACGCAGGCTTAGGGCTGGACAGCATAGGGGCCCAACAAGGAAACGATGAGCAGGATTCACGAAGCGCTGAAAAAAGCCGCCGAAGAGCGGTCCACCAAATTGGCAGCAAGTCCGTCGTCGGATTTGCTGGATGTGACGTCCGATTTTGGTCGCCCCCGGGTCATTGAACCCGTAGCGGCTCCACCGGCCCGTCCCGAGGTTCGCTCGAACGGCATTTCTCCTCTGTCTCAAATAGAAGAGCTGGCAAAGAGGTGTACGCACCCGGCGTGGCATCCTGATCCACGCACCAGCGTGTTTCACGGCGGAGACCTGCAAAAGATCGGCGCCGAGCGCTTCCGCACGCTGCGTTCGCGGCTGTCGCAGATTGCCGCCACACAGACGCTGAAGAAAGTGATTGTTACGAGCAGCATCCCGGCCGAAGGAAAAACCTTCGTCGCCGCTAATCTGGCGAATTCGATTGTGCGGCAGCGCGATCGCCGTGTGCTTTTGATCGATGCCGACCTGCGCGCTTCGCGCTTGCATCTGGTGCTCGGCGCTCCCGCGAGTCCGGGTCTCACCGACTATCTGCGGGGCGAGGCCGACGAATCGGCGGTTATTCAGCAGGGTCCCGATGGCAATTTATTTTTCATTCCTGGTGGCGCCTTGGTTTCAAACCCCAGCGAATTGCTTCTCGGCGACCGCATGAAACTTCTTCTCGAGCGAGTTGCTCCGTTATTTGATTGGATCATTCTGGATTCACCGCCCGCTTTACCCGTGCATGACGCCAGTACGCTCGCCGACCTCTGCGACGGGGTGCTCTTCGTGGTCCGCGCGGGCCAAACTGATTGGGAAATGGCGGAAAAAGCGTCGGCTGAATTCCGCGACAAAGGTCTTCTGGGCGTGGTGCTAAATGGGGTGGAAAAGGGCGATTCCTATGGCACCTACTACTATGGCTACCCGGCGACCGAGAAGTAACGCGGCGGCAATTATGGCGCTCTAGCTCTTTTTTGAGATCTCGGAACAATTTCCTTCCGGACTTTCCACAACGCTAACTTCGCCTTATTAGGACTCGCTGATTCTAGGGGCTCACCGCCGGAATGCTTTGCCGCTCGCTGCGCTGCAGGAGCCAGAAGACGGGTGCCAACAGCACCAAGCCGATCAGGAAAAACACGATCCCGCCCTCATGGTGCAGTCTTCCATAGAGGAAACCTGGGTCTACGTATTGTGAAAGAATCGTGAGCGTGGCAATGCGAATGCCATTTTTGATGACCATGATGGCCAGCCCCACGAGCACGAAAAGCGTTTGTTTCCAAAACGTTTCTAGGAAGAGGTGACCTACGAGGAGGGCCAGGATGAGTAGCGCCAAGCTCGAACGAATGCCGCTGCACTCGGCCGCGACTTCGATGGTCACATGCGCGAGGCGGAAAATGAAGCCATCGCGGAGCGCCGGTACGCCCGCCAAGTCGAATATCAGGCCAGCGACATCCGCCGAACCCTTTTGCAGGCAATAGATGACATAGCTGAGCCAGGACTCTGGAATGGGGACCATAAGAAGCAAGAACAACAGCGCAAAACGGGCATTCCTCAATGCGGAACGCCCGAAAACAAGCGCAAATCCGGCAACCCAAGAACAGAGTAAAGCCAGAATCCAAATGGCAAGAGCGCCCCTTTCGGACCAGTGCACATCCGAACGCCATGCCAGGAGACTGGCTCCAACCGAGAGCCCGACAAGTATGGCCGCCGAAACATAATCGTGCGAAAGCCCAGAGAAAATCCGCTTTCCTTCGAAGTATAGGAGCCAGGCACTGATCAGCGGAATAAGAACAATGTGCGAGGCATCATCATGCGTAAGGGAATAATGGACCAGCGTCGACCCAGGTTGCCAAAAAATCGCAACCGTTACCAGCAGCCACAAAGCGTACTGGCCAAGGGCCGTGGGAGTCACATTCACAGGTTCGCTCAACGAACTGGGTTCTCCAAGATAGAATCCGCAACAGCATTTATCCTATAGCAGTTGCGGAACCTAGCAGCACACGAGATCGAACCCTTTTGGCGGCCCGGTGTCCAAAAGCTCTCGTACCGAGGGAACGGCGCCGTCAACCACCAATAGCGGCGATTTATCTGATTGTTGCACCAGCCGTCATGGGCGATTAATGATAAGGGCGGTCTCACAATCGAAAATGGTCGGGAGACATTTGGCGGCGTAGAGGCGAACTCGGCAAACCTAGGCGCATTGCGCCTACATTACAAATATCTCTAGTTTTTTCTTTGAGATACGGCAGGGAAAAGAATTGCAACTCTGGGATAGCAATGTTCACCTACGGGCCCCGTCCCCGCGCCAAAGCGGCATCCGTAAACGCTAGATATTAGCGCAACTCATTGATTTAATAGATACTTACTGATATTGGCCGCCTTGCCCATTGGTGGCATCCGTCGTGCACTTCCTCCTGCAGATACCGCGAGTCTCTTGGGACTTTTATGGCGGTAGCTTGCAGTCAGCGCAAATTATATGGCACGGGAAATCACAAGTCTCTTCAAATCGGCGGCAGACGAGCCTTCCGGGTCTTCTTTGGGGTACGCGCTGCAGGTACGCTCGCGATATGAGCGGGTGGTGGCCGAGTATCTGAGCGGCTTGGAATATGAGTGGTTCCTACCCCTCTGTAAGGACCGAAAGAGATGGTCTGACCGCGTCAAGCAAGTCGAGCTTCCACTCTTTCCTGGGTACCTCTTCTGCCGGTTCGATGTGCAAAGCCGGCTCCCGATTCTCAAGACTCCTGGAGTAGTGCAGATCGTTGGTTACAACCGCCAGCCAGTGCCCGTGGACGAGGCTGAGATCATCGCGATCCAGACGCTGGTGTCCTCGGGCGTACCGAACCAGCCTTGCTCGTTTGTCGAGATCGGCGACCGCGTGCAGATCGAGTCGGGACCGCTGCGCGGACTAGAAGGAATTCTCGTCGAGTCCCGCGGGCGTCACAAGTTGGTGCTTTCCGTCAGTTTACTGCAGCGATCCGTGGCCGTCGAAATCGACTCCATGTCGGTAACTCCGATCGGCTTGAATACCTGCGGGGCGGTTCGAAAATTCTCCGAAGCCGAAGCCGAAGCCGTGGCCGTATGAACATCCATTTTGAGTTCGCAGCAGTAGTAGAAAGAGTGGCCGCAACTTGCGAAAGACAATCGAGGGCATAAACGTGAGCATCAGCACCGTAGTTCTGCCAACCATCACAGCAGGCGCCAAATCCCTGCCCGTTAACGGAAGCAAGGTGAGCCACGCCAACGTCGCAAGCTTCGTCTCCGAAGAAGAATTCCGCCGCATGCTATGCCGGGAAAGAAAGCGCTCGGAGCGTTCGCGCAAGCATTTGTTGCTAATGCTGGTAGATTGCAAAGGTTCGACGGCCCGCACTACGGACAAGCCTCTGATTGAAAAAGTCGCGGGTGTGGTTGCTTCCGTCATTCGCGAAACAGACCTTGCGGGATGGTTCGAATCTGAAACCGTTGTCGGCGCCATCTTTACTGAGTTGGGGGACGCTGAAGCCAGCGCGGCGATCAGGATCATTGAGCTAAAGATTTCCGCCGGTCTGCACCGGTCCTTCAAGAAGGATCAAGTCGACAAACTGCAGATTGCCTTTTACGCGTTTCCTGACACCTGGGCCGGTGATGTCACTGGCAAATCGGTCTCGGCGCCTCTCTATCCAGATCTTTTGGAAGAGGGCGAGAAGAAAAAGACCTCCTTGCTCATCAAGCGGGCCATGGATATCGTGGGCAGTGGCGCCGCGTTGGTGGTTCTCTCGCCAGTGTTCCTGGCACTAGCCGCGGTAATCAAGTTCAGCTCCAAGGGCCCGGTCTTCTTCCGCCAACCTCGCGTGAGCCAATACGGCAAACATTTTACTTTCTTAAAGTTTCGCTCGATGCGACCCTCCACAAATGACAGCATCCACAAGGACTATGTGAAGAATTTCATCGCCGGCAAGGCCGCCGCTGCGGCCCCCGTCGAAGGGCAGAAGGCCCCAGTCTACAAAATTACCAACGATCCGCGCGTTACGGCTATCGGGCGATTCATGCGCCGCACGAGCCTCGACGAACTGCCGCAATTCTGGAACGTGTTTATCGGTGAAATGTCGCTTGTAGGTCCGCGGCCCCCGATTCCCTACGAACTCGAAGCCTACGACGTCTGGCACCGCCGGCGTCTTCTCGAAGTGAAGCCTGGAATCACCGGCTTGTGGCAGGTGAAGGGACGCAGTTCCACGACTTTTGATGAGATGGTGCGCTTGGATCTGGAATATTCGCGCACTTGGTCTCCCATGTTGGACGTGAAGATACTCCTCGACACGCCCAGAGCGGTACTGACCGGCTCTGGGGCCTACTGAGAGAGTTAGGTCAGCGTTCCACTTAGGCAGCCCTTCGCCGACAGGGCCCGCCGCACACCGTAGTTCTCGCTCCTTGTGTCTTGATCGGCGCGAGCCTTGTTCGTTTCGCAACCGTGGCTCGCTCTTTAGCACCGAATCCTGAAGACGAGGTGGATAATATGGCTACTAGTCTGATTACCGGCCCCTCCGCAGACTTCTCGGACCGGAAAGAAGCAGGAGAAGACGTGATACGAGTGGGCGTGATCGGCTATGGCTACTGGGGACCCAACATTGTCCGCAATTTCCATGGACAGGATCATTCAAGCGTCGTCGCGGTGTGCGACAAGAGCGCGAAATCACTGCAGCGCGTAAAGTCCGCCTATCCTTCGATTCACTGCACGAGCGAAGCAAGCGAACTGCTGAATTCGCCAGACATCGATTTGATCGCCGTGGTGACCCCGGTATGGACGCACTACGAACTCGCCAAAGCTGCACTTGAAAATGGCAAGCACGTATTCGTTGAAAAGCCTTTCACGACCACCGTCGCCCAGGCCGAGGAATTGATTGAGCTGGCCGAGCGCAAGAACTTGAAGATCATGGTGGATCACACCTTCCTCTTTACCGGCGCGGTAAAAAGGATTCGGTCATTCATCGACGATGGCACGCTCGGGAAACTCTATTATTACGACTCCACGCGCGTCAATCTTGGGCTCTTCCAGCACGACGTGAACGTCATCTGGGATTTGGCGCCGCACGATCTTTCCATCATGGATTACGTGATCGCCGAGAAGCCCGAAGCGGTTGTGGCCACCGGGCAGGGCCACCTGAACGGCATCGCCAACATCGCTTTCCTGACGCTCTACTATCCCAACAACGTAATCGGACACATCAACGTCAATTGGCTGTCGCCCGTTAAGGTGCGTACCACGCTCATCGGCGGCGAAAAGAAAATGCTCGTCTGGAACGACATCGAGGTCGACGAAAAAATTAAGCTGTACGATAAGGGCGTGCAAATGGGCAGCGCTGAAGGCGTGTACCAGATGCTCGTCAGCTACCGCACGGGGGACATGTGGGCGCCCAAAGTCGAACAAGTCGAAGCGCTGAAAGTCGAAGCGGCGTACTTCGTCGATTGCATCCTGAATAACAAGACGCCTTTCAATGACGGTTTGGCAGGCTTGCGCATCGTGAAAATGCTCGAGGCCGCGGATGAATCGCTGAAGCAGAAAGGCAAGATCATCCAGCTATGAACGAATTCGTTTGCGTCGCCCCGGATGTAAAGCTCGGAAAAGACGTTCGGCTCTCGAAATTCATCAATTTATATGGATGTGAAGTTGGCGACGGCACGAAGATCGGAGCTTTCGTCGAAATTCAGAAAAACGCCAAGGTGGGCAAGAACTGCAAGATATCGAGCCACACCTTTGTTTGCGAAGGCGTGGTCATTGAAGACGAAGTGTTCGTCGGCCATAACGTGGCGTTTATCAACGACTCCTACCCCAGGGCGACCGCCGCGGACGGCCAGCTGCAGACGGAAGCGGACTGGAAAGTGGAGCAAACCCTGGTGAAAAAGCGCGCATCGATTGGCTCAGGTTCGACGATTCTATCCAAGATCACGATTGGCGAGAATGCTTTGGTCGGCGCGGGCAGCGTGGTCACCAAGGACGTGCCTGCCAATGCGGTGGTAGCCGGCAATCCCGCGCGGATTTTGCGGTACATCGACAAATAACAGATTTGTTGTAATACACGATTGGATCATCGAGGACCCAAAAATATG
>JBEKVU010000071.1:0-12410 GCA_049513775.1 Candidatus Acidiferrum sp. | reverse complement strand
CCCGCATCTACCAAAAGTCGGGTGCGCTCCGTCTCAAGGAGGGTGATGTTCCCCGAGCTACCAGAGGCCAGAATGGAGATGCGCAGGCTGATCGGTTTCTGTCCCTAAAAAACGCACTGCAAAAATTGATTTCTGGATAATGGCAGAGCGCTGCCGCGCCGTCAACGGTCTCCGCGACAACTATCCCAGGTCTTGCAATGCTCGTTGTGCAAATCCCGTTCCGCGATTCTCTTGCCGCCATTCTGTCGTCGCGCGAAACAGTACCGTGAGCGCTCGGGAGGCTTGCCCGCAGAAAAGCTATTTACAATATCGACGATTTCGATTGGACTCCCCCTTCCTGCCGGCCTAGAGTCAATGCCTCAGCTGTTGCTCTTAGAGGTTCCGGTTCGCTCCTGCCGGAGGTTAGTCGTGGGAAGCTTCAAGGAGATATCGATCCATCGCGCCAGCGGACGCTCTGCGGCAGTGCCACCTGCCGGCCTGCAGGGCCCTGCGCGCAAGCCGGTTCTGGCAACCGCTGCCATGCCCGCGCGTGATTTGGTTTATTCTTCCTTTGTGAACTATCAGCTCGATAAGACTACCCTTGCCTACGACGAGATGTTTGAGTCCCCCGGCGTGCCGCGCCCACATTACCGCGCGCTCCACCAAACCCTTCTCGGCCTGCCTCCGGAAGAGTTGCGCAAAAGCCAGCAAGCTGCCGATCTTTCTTTTCTCCACGAAGGCATCACCTTCACCGTCTATGGCAACAAGGAAGGCACCGAGCGCATCTTCCCCAACGATCTTGTGCCACGCATCATTCTCGCCAAGGAATGGGCGCAGATCGAGCAGGGCCTGACGCAGCGCATCACCGCGCTCAATCTGTTTCTTAAAGACATCTACAGCGAAGGAAGAATCCTCAACGATGGCGTCGTCCCGCGCGAACTCATCTACAGTTGTCGTCACTTCCGGCGCGAAATGCGCGGCCTCAGCGTCCCGCGCGATATTTATGTAAACATTTGCGGCACTGACCTGGTCCGCCTTCCCGACGGAAGTTTCGCGGTCCTTGAAGACAATCTCCGCGTTCCCAGCGGCGTCTCCTACATGCTGGCCAACCGCAAAGTTCTGAAGCGCGTGTTTCCCACCATGTTTCAGGATTACGGCGTCTGGCCCATTGATCACTATCCGCAGGCCTTGCTCGCCACCTTGCGCAGCATGGCGCCCGCGAACTGCCCGCTGCGCAGCGACCCCACCGTCACGCTGCTCACGCCTGGCGTCGGCAACTCCGCGTACTTTGAACACACCTTTCTCGCCCAGCAAATGGGCATCGAGCTTGTCGAAGGCCGCGACCTGCTCGTTCACAACAACGTGGTGTACATGCGCACCACTTCCGGCTTGCGCCGCGTGGACGTTATCTATCGCCGCGTGGACGATGACTTCGTTGATCCACTGTGTTTCCGCCGCGATTCCATCCTCGGCGTTCCCGGCCTCTTTAACGCCTATCGCGCCGGAAACGTCACTCTCGCAAATGCTATCGGCACCGGCGTCGCCGACGACAAAGCCGTTTACGCCTACGTCCCGGAAATCATCCGCTACTATCTCGACCAGGATCCCATCCTCGAGAACGTGCAGACTTTCTTGATGACCAACGACAAGCAGCGCAAACATGTTCTCGAGCACCTGGACACCATGGTTGTCAAAGCCGTCGGTGAATCCGGCGGCTACGGCATGCTCATCGGGCCGCACAGCAGCGCCCTTCAGCGCGAAGCCTTCGGCGCCCGCATCCAAGCCGATCCGCGCAACTACATCGCACAGCCGACGCTGGCGCTTTCAAGCGCGCCGTGCCTCATCGATGGCGAAGTCGAATCCCGCCACATCGATCTGCGCCCGTACATTCTTTTCGGTGAGAAAGTTACGCTCGTTCCGGGCGGCCTCACCCGCGTCGCATTGCCCAAGGGTTCGCTGGTCGTGAATTCCTCGCAAGGCGGCGGCAGCAAAGATACCTGGGTGCTGCGCGAAACCAAAAAAGGCGAGCTGCGCTCTGCCAATGGCGCCGGCTTTGAGACTTTTGTTGCGCCCGCGGATACGCCCGCTGACGCTCCGGTCTAAATCATGCGCCCGCCGCGAAACTTCTTCGTCCATTCTTTCCAGCGTGGCGCCGGAATGCTCTCCCGCGTCGCGGACAATCTTTACTGGATGAGCCGGTACCTCGAACGCGCAGAACACACTGCGCGCCTGGTGGATGTGGAATTGCAGCTTTGGCTCGATCAGTCTCCTGAAGCGGGCGCCGGCCGCTGGCGTTTCCTGCTCGAAGCCTTGCGCACACCCGCCCCCGGTGAACCCGTCGATCCCGCGAGTCTCGTCAACACATTGGTGTTCAGCCGGGCGAATCACTCTTCCATTGTTTCGTGCATTTCCATTGCGCGAGAAAATCTTCGCCACGTTCGCGAACAATGCAGCTCGGAAATGTGGGAACAATTAAATCGTTTGTACCTTGAGGTGATGGAGAATCAGCCCGAGGATTCCTGGATCTTAAAATCGCACAGTTTTTTTCGCGCCGTGCAGGAAGGCGCGCACCTGTTTCAGGGCATCACCGACTCGACCATGAGCCACGGCGAAGGGTGGCAATATATCCAACTCGGCCGTTACGTGGAACGCGCAGAAACCATGGCCTCTCTGACCGGCACGCACTTCAAGCGCATCGCACTCGCTCCCGATAAAGCGGTGGAAAGCGCCGAGTATCTCGAATGGGTGGGCTTGCTGCGCGGTTGCGGAGCCTTTGAAGCCTACTGCAAAGCCTACACCGCGGAAATTGTGCCGCTGCGTGCCGCGGAATTCTTGCTGCTCAATCCGGACTTTCCACACTCGGTGCGATTCGCGGTCGATCGCGTCAATGCCGCGCTGCACGTCATCGGCGATCTCACCGAACGCAAAGCCAAGCTGCCGGTGCGCATCGCCGGGCGCTTGCGCGCGCAATTAAGCTTTAGCCAAATTGAAGAGATCCTTGCCGGCGGAGCGCACGGTTATCTGGAAAACGTTCGCGCCGAATGCGGCGAAATTCATTCCGCGATCCATCAAATCTATTTCGATTATCCCGTGGAAACCGAGATGGCTTCATGAACGCCAGGACGCCATGGCCTATTCTGTAAGACACATCACCAAATTCGGCTACGAACCGGCGGTGCGCGAAAGCGTCATGGAAGTGCGCATGCAGCCACGCACCGACGCGCGCCAGCGCTGCATGACCTTCTCGCTCGGCGTGCACCCGCAAGCCACGGTGATGGTCTATCGCGATTTTTTCGGCAACGTCGTGCATCACTTCGATATTCCGGGCCGAACCAATCTCATTGAAGTGGACGCGCAAGCCATCGTGGACGTTCTTCCGCCGAGCGAAACCGTACCGGTCACCAACTGGGAGGACCTCGACGCACAAGTAAGCAAAGGCGATTTCTGGGAGATGTTGCTGCCCAGCCATTTCGCCGCGCCCACCGATTTGCTGGAAAAACTTGGCAGGGAACTTCGCGCGGAACGCCGTGGCACGCCGTACGAATTGCTCGCCGAACTGAACACCGCGCTCTACGACGCCTTCGATTACGTGCCGGACAGCACGGAAGTGCATTCGCCGATTGACCAGTCGCTCGAGACGCGCCAGGGTGTTTGTCAGGATTTCGCACACATCATGATCACGCTGGTGCGCCAGTTGCGTGTTCCCTGCCGCTATGTCAGCGGCTATCTCTTTCATCAGGACACCAACAAAGATCGCTCTCCGGCAGGCGCCACGCATGCCTGGGTCGAAGCGTATCTCGGGGAAGCGGGCTGGGTAGCCTTTGATCCTACGAACAATCTTCTCGGCGGCGAACGCCACATTCGCGTCGCGCTCGGCCGCGATTACTCCGACGTGCCGCCCACGCGTGGGGTCTTCAAGGGCGAACCGGAAAACGAACTGAGCGTGCTCGTAACGGTTTCCTCGGTGGATACTCCAGAACCGGAAGAACTTCCGCCAGCCACGGTAATCCGCATGAAACAGTTCGGCCCCGCGGACCAGGCCGAATACGATCAGCAACAACAGCAGCAGCAGCAATAACCAGCGATTTTGCCTTTATCCTGATTTTACTTTTTTCTTCTCACGCGCCCGAAACACTACATCTGTGGGGCTACCGTTGCGGCAACTTCGATGATCGGATTTGGCAACTGGCGCATGGTGCGCACAAAGAGCTCCACGATAGCGCCGTCAAACTGCGCATTCGCGCAGCGTTCGAGTTCCGCCAGCGCATCGCCCGCGGGGCGTCCTTTTTTGTAGGTGCGATCGCTGGTAATCGTATCGTATGCATCGGCCACGGCAATGATGCGCGCACCCAAGGGGATGTTGTTCCCGGAGAGCGCTTCGGGATAGCCCGAGCCGTCAAAGAATTCGTGGTGATGCAGGACCATCTGGCGCACGCCGGCGAGTGGCGTTAGCGGATCCAGAATCTTCGCGCCAAAAATCACGTGGGACTTCATGATTTCCCACTCTTCGGGATTGAGCGGTCCACTCTTGTTCAAGATGGTTTCGGGAATGCCAACTTTTCCGATATCGTGCAGGATCGCGCCCAAGCGAATCTCTTCCACTTCGGCGTCGGTCATCTCGAGGCCTTCGGCAATGAGCGCCGCGTAGGCGGAAACTTTTTGCGAATGCCCTTGCGTGTAGTGATCTTTGGCGTCGATGGCGAAGGCCAGCGAGGTTACCGTGTCCAGCACGGCTTGCGGCAGGCCTTGCGAACCGAAGGGCGTCGGCGAAGGCTGTCCGTTGGTGCTCTCGGTGGCGGCCAGCGACTCGGTGAACTGCTTCAGGCGCTGATAAATTTCTTCGAAGGCGTCCGGGCCGGTGGAGAAGAGGCGCTTGAGGGTGACGCCGAGATAGGCTTCGAGGACATCGCGCTTCCACTTCTTGGCTTCGTTGGGATCGAAATGATCGGCGGTAGAAACAGCGTTGCCTCCCTGATGCTTGGACAAATACATGGAAGCGTCCGCGACCTGAATCAATTCCTGGGGCGAAGAGCCATGCAGCGGGTAACAGGCAATGCCAAAACTCGCGCTGATATTTTTTTCGCGCAATAGCGGATCGGAGGAAACCCAGCCTTTCAGCTTGGTGGCGAGTTGCCGCGCATGTTCCATGGTGGTTTCCGGCATCAAGATCACAAATTCGTCGCCGCCGTAACGCGCTACGACGTCTGAGCGGCGGCAGTTGGTTTCAAGAATGTGGCCGACGCGCTGCAGCACCAGGTCGCCTTCAAGATGGCCGTAGAAATCGTTGACAAATTTGAAGCGATCCAAATCCATGAGCACGAGAGCAAAGGCGCGGGCGGCGCGGGTCGAGCGTTTCCATTCCGCAGAGAGCGCTTCCATGAAGAAGCGGTGCGTTTTGACGCCCGTGAGACCATCGGTGATGGCCTGCTCCTGGGCCTTCTGAAAAGAGAGCGAATTGTGCAACGCGCCGGCGATCAAATCCGCGAGAGTGCGCAACAACAACACTTCTTCTTCGGAAAATTCCAGCGCCACGGACGATTCGATGTACAAAATTCCGTGCAACTGCTCGGCGTAAAACACGGGGAGCGCAATGGCCGCCAAGGAGTCGGCGAGCATGGGCTGCAACGCGGCGTCCGCCGGCACCGCCGCGCAGTAGGTGGCCATGTGTCCGTTGCGCGCCACGTGGCCGATTAATCCGGAATCCAGCGGAACGCGCATGCCGAGGGCTCCACGGCGTTTTCCTGCTTCCGACTGAATGACGATTTCGCGCGTGGCGTATTCCAGCACGCCGATTCCGAGGTGATCGTAGGTGAGTCCTTCTTCCAGCTGCTCGGTGATTTTCGCGAGCATTTCGTCGGGATTGAGCGTGGCGATGGCGTTGCGCGAAATGGTGTTGAGCAGCGCCAGATGGCGCGCCTTGGTGCGTTCCTCGTGAAAGAGGCGCGCATTTTCGATGGCGATACTGGCTTCGCTGGCCAGCACGCGCATCAACTCGAGGTGGCCCTCGTCAAAGGTGCGCTCGTGATCGGAAAATACCGCCAGCGCGCCGATGACGCGGTCGTAAGCGACGAGCGGGACGCCACAAAAACAGCCGCGATCGCGAATCGGCTCGATGCCCAACTTGCGAACTTCCGCCACATAATTTTCGCGAATCAGGACCGGCTGGCGGGTGCGGATGATGTATTCGGTAATAAAATTTCCCGCCGCGCGGCGCCGCGGGGCCATGCGTTCGCCGCCGATCATCTCCAACGCAAACACAATTTCATCGCTCTCGGGGTCCAGCTCGGCGATATAAAAATTCTCGACGTCAAAGAGCCGCCGCAACTCTTCCCAAATTTTGCGCAGCAGGTCTTCTTTATTGAGCGTGGAGCTGAGCGCGCGGCCAATCTCATTGAGCACGTGTAATTCTTCCGAGCGCCGCGAAGTCTGCTGAATCAAATAACTGTTTTCAACCGCCATGCCGATTTGGTGGCCCAGGGCCAGCAGCAGGCGCAGTTCCGCCGGAGTAAAGCGCCGCGAATCCGGCGTGCCCAGCAGCAACACGCCGAACGCCTGTTCCTTGGCTTGCAGACTGATGGCAACCACGCTGCGCAACCCTTGCGCCAGCATCAGCTCGCGAAAGCGGCGGATGGATTCTTCTTTTTCAAGAGCGTTCAGGCCGTCATCGCGCAAATCGCGGAAACCGAGGAGGCCGCCGAGACGCGCCACCAGGCCGACCAGATAATCATCCAGCCCTTCATTTTGCGCTGCACGGCAGAAATCATCGCTGAGGCCGACGGCCACCACAGAAGTTGGTCCTTGCGGATCGCCGTGATGGAGAAAAAGCGCTCCGGCGGGCAGACGGACCACGCCAAGCACGCGGTCCAGCGCTTGCGAGAGCATGCGCTGAATTTCGCCACCCACAAAACTCGAAGTGGCCAAATTCAGATTGGAGAGCGCCAGCATGTTGCGCTCGATGCGACGCTTTTCTTCCTCGTAGAGGGCCATGACCATGAGCATGGCGACGAAGGCGGCGGGGACGGTTTCTGCCGCACGCACTGCGGCAATTAGTTCTTTCGAGGCGTCGCTGAAAAAATACGAAAGCGATACGCGCAAAGCGGCCCAGGCAACGAAGGAAATCGCCAGCAAGCGGTCCGCGAGCGTTTCCTGACGGCGATTCTCTCGCCAGAAGAGAAAGGCTACGCCGAGAAAAATTGCCGCTGAAGGAACGACGACCGGCACCAAGGTGAACCAATGGGAGGCGTTGGCCAGAGACCAGAGCCCCAGCAACGCGCCCGTCGTCGCCGCGGGTATGATCCATAGCGGGCGCCGCGCATAACGTTGTGCACCCAAAAAGAAAAATATTCCCGCCGTGCCGTACGTCCACTGATCGAGCGCCGTGGCCAGCGCACCGTTGGGCACCCACATCTCGAGGGTCGGCCCGAGGTGATGGAGCGCCGCGAGCAGCCACGCTACGGTCCACAGGAGCAGATAATCTTGTCGTTTGAGGTTGTAGATGTAGGCGAAAAACCCCGCCACCAGCAACGTTGCCGCCAGAAACGCCATCGCGATAATGCTGTAGGGTAACAAGACTGCGATCGGCTCCAGGCGCAAAAAAGTGCGAACCGCGTCATCCGCAAAAATCGCGGGTCAGCTAGCTCTTAAGACGGCAACGAACAGATGCTTCGCCGAGCGACCTTGCCGGGGAATCTGAAAACCCCGGCGCGGGCCACTCACCAGCACATAACAAAGTACTTGTGATTATGCGCGATGAATTTTTGCCTAAGCAAGCGTACCGCCGTACTGGTAGCCAAAGAGACACGCAGGTCTAGGGGTAACGATTTCCGCACATTACGCTCGTAGCGCCGGCTAGACGCAGCAGGCCGCTATGTCCGCGCTCTCGATTACTTTTTTGGGGGCGCCGCGCCTGGCCACCGAGAGCATGGCGCGCCCCAGTTCTTCGGTCGTGGTCATGTATTTGCCGATAACCCTTCGTAGGAGCGGATGCAGTCTAGCGACTACGGCGTACATTGCGGCGTACCAGCCGGTCTTCGATTTGATCCCGTGCAGCGGCTGGATATATGCCGGCCGGAAAATGTATGCGGCTTTGAAGGGCAGCGCGAGCAGGGCGTTTTCCGTCTGGCCCTTGACGCGCGCCCACATGGAGCGGCCTTTTTCGCTGGAGTCGGCGCCCATCCCTGAAATGTAAATGAACGTCATGCGGGGGTTCAGCCCCGCCAAAGCGCGTGCCGCCGCCAAGGTAAGATCGTAGGTGACGCGGCGGTAGTCCGCCTCGGACATACCGGCCGAGGAGACTCCCAGGCAGAAAAAACAGGCATCGTAGCCGCGCAAGCGTTCTTCGATGGCCGAATAGTCCAGCAAGTCGGGATGCACTATTTCGGAAACCTTGGCGTCGCGAACACCGGTCGCCTTCCTGCCGATGAGCAAGAGTTGCTCGACTTCCGCGTCGCGCAGACATTCGCGCAAAACGCCCTGTCCGACCATTCCGGTGGCGCCAAAAATAATTGCTTTCACATTGCGCTCCTTCGGACTCACACTAACGCATAGCATACGCTCGGAGGCCATTCATGTTGCTCGCGCTTATTTTCGCACTGGTACTTGGACAAATTCCGGATGCGCCGGTGGCTAAGCAGTCCGCGCCGCCGGCCAGTGCTGGTGGTTCTTTTGAGTTGCAGGGAGATAAGCTCGGCGAAAGCGTCGCGACGTTCACGGCGCAGCATCCCAAGGCGGAATGCGAAAAGTCCGAGACTCGCAGCACCTGCTATCAGTGGGCCGACGTGGCGATTTTTGGGCTGACTGCGCATGCCGGCGCGGGGTGCAACTTGAAGAAGCGTTATGCCGCAGATTCCTGCAGGGCGTGACCGCAAAATTTACGAACGAGCGCCTGGTCTCGCTGGTGTATACCATCGCGGGCACCGATAAGTCGGAGGCGGCCGCGGAACTGCGGAAGAAACTTGGCACGCCGACGCTCGAATCGCGCAACGCCTCGACGTGGAACAGCGGCGGCGAATCGGCCAGTGTGGTGGTCGGCAAGATGACGGAAGAACGCGACTCGCCATCGTTGATTACCATCTCGATTTCCACGGCCAACTGATTCGCAGAAGTCGGATCGTGATCCGGAGCGAGCAACGCGGGAAGCCGGAATCTTGGAATGCTGGTTTATTTTTCAAGGTAGTACTCTACCGAGGTCACGATGCGGACGGTCTTCATCAAGCTCATATCGGCGCTGAAATCTGCGCCCGCGCCCTCGGCGGCTTCGTCCGTGCTGCTGCCACGGTCCGCAGGCAAAATCGAGAAGACTCCCTGATTCGCCTGGCGGATCGTGCCGACGCGGCTCCCCGAATCCAAGGCAAATCGCTCCGCTGCGGCGCGCGCGTTTCGCGTGGCTTCAGAAATCATGTCCGGCTTTATCGCATTTAATCCGTTGAATCTATAAATCAATCCCTGGCCAGGATTGCTGTTGAGCACGACGGCCTTTTGCAGCAGTTGCATACTTTTCTGCGCCGCGCCGGCCACGGTATCGACGCGCGAAGTTCGCACGGTAATTTGTTGCTCCGCGATATAGCGATGCGGCGCGCGATTTCCCCCATATTCGTTGGCCTGCGTATCCACCACGTGGATGACGTCAAGTTCGATTTCCGGCGGTTGCAGGCCTTGAGCAGCAAGGAATTGCTGCACCGTTTTCGTGTCGCTATCGATTTTTGCCGAAACGGCTGGCAGGTCATCGCCAGCGGCCCTGTAATCCAGCGTCCAGATGGCCAGGTCAGACTTCACGCTTCGTTCGACGAGTCCTTTGACCGCTACGTATCGGTCATTGCGGCGCGTCGCCTTTACTTGCGCGCCCAAAACCCATCCGCCGCTGATCATTCCGAGCGCCAGCAGGCCTCCTAAGATCGCCATCTTGCTATCGTTGCGCGCGTTGGTTTCCGTCATGGGTTTCTGCCTCGACTGCAAGATTGCAATTGTCGAGCCGCCCAATCCTGAACAAAACACGTCTCTTGCACCCCGCGATGGAACGCCCGTGCGTCCGCAGACACACAAAAGCTGTGTCCATCGGGATGCGACCGTCTTAAGCGAAGAGCCTCGTTGGACGGTTCGCGGTCGTTTCGTTAAACTAGTGGTTTACGTTGCGCGGCAAAGCCGCCACTAGGATGACTCTGACCAGCAATCTGACCGAAGTTCGCGTACGGTTCGCACCATCGCCCACAGGCTACCTGCACGTTGGAGGCGCGCGTACGGCGCTGTTTAACTGGCTTTTTGCGCGCGGCGCAGCGTCTGGCGGCCGTGGCCAGATGATCTTGCGCATCGAAGACACGGACGCCGAACGCAACAAGCCCGAGTTGGTCGAAGGCATTATCTCGGCGCTGTCCTGGTTGGGCATTGATTGGGATGAAGGCCCGTTTTATCAGTCGCAGCGCACCGCTTTGTACCGCGAAGCCGGGCTCAAGCTTTTGGCCAGCGGTCACGCGTTTTTGTGCTACTGCCCGGCGGAAAAATATTCCGGTGGCGATCACGCGCCGGAACCCGGCGCGGCCGGCGCCACGCAAGGCACCGCCGTTCGACGCATCACGCGCTGCTCTTGCCGCGACGGCAAGCCGTCGACACCCGGCACCAAGCCAGCCGTGCGCTTCAAAGTGCCAACGGGCGGCATGACCAAAATTCACGACGCGGTTTTCGGCGACCGCGAATTTCAGAACGATGAAATTGAGGATTTCGTTTTGCTGCGCTCCGGCAAGGGCGACGACGATTTCGGGCAGTCCATGTATCAACTGGGCGTGGTGGTTGACGACATCGATATGCGCATCACGCACGTGATCCGCGGCGCCGACCACGTTTCCAACACCCCCAAGCAGGTGCTGCTGTACAACGCGCTGGGTGCGCAGACGCCGATTTTCGCGCACGTGCCGCTCATTCTCGGTCCGGATAAATCGCGCCTCTCGAAGCGCCACGGCGCCACCGACGTCAACATGTACCGCAGCGAGGGATTTTTGCCGGAAGCTTTTCGGAATTTTCTAGCGCTGCTCGGCTGGTCCCCCGGCTCCGACGAGGAGTTTCTACGTACGCCGGATTTGCTGCAGAAATTCTCGCTCGCCGGCGTGAGCCGCACCAACGGCGTCTTCAATCGCGACAAGCTGGAATGGTTCAATACACAGTATTTGCAAAAGCTGCCGATTGAAGAAGTGTTGCCGCAGGTGCAGGCGGAATTGCAGCGCCACAATTTGTGGAAAGAACAATGGGCTGCTGGAGATGGTCTTGCATGGTTCAGCAAAACCGTGGACTTGCTGCGCAGCCGCGTCCGTCTGCTGCCGGACTTTGCCAAATGGTCGCGCGCTTTTTTCAGCGACGATTTTCCGCGCGATCCCGCGGCCATCGCCAAATTCTGGAAAGACGAAAAGACGCGGCCACTACTCGAGAAATTGGCCGCGGCCTTGGGAGCTTTGAGCGAATGGAATCACGACGCCTGCGACCACGCGACGCGGAAAGTCGCCGAAGAAGGCGGCGTAAAGGCCGGCATGCTCATCAACGCCACGCGCGTGGCCATCGTGGGGCAAGCTGTAGCGCCGCCGCTTTTTGACAGCATGGTGGTCATTGGACAGCAGAAAATCGTTGCGCGACTGCGCGACGCTGTAGCTGCTTTAAGTTAGCCGCCCGCCAACTACCCCCTGCAAGTTTGGCCTGACAGCCGAGGAAGCTTGGCTCTCTCAGGCGGAGCGCGCCTAGGCGCTGTGCTTGTAATTTGCTGGTCTTCCCGGCAAGCTAACGGCGAATGAACAGCTCGATATATTGTGGATGTGGATGTCATCGACATACCCGTCGTCATTTTCTCCAGAGCGTCTCATCTGTCGCGGCGCTCTCGATGATGCCCCGTTTCTCCGGAATTCCTTACGACGATGCGCCTTCAGCGTTGGCCGCTGACTCGCTGCGCCCACAATTCCACCTGCTGCCCGCCGCCAACTGGATGAACGATCCCAACGGCCCGATCTACTGGCGCGGTCAGTACCACATGTTCTTTCAATACAACCCGAACGCGGCGGTCTGGGGAGATATGCACTGGGCGCACGCGGTAAGCCCGGATATGGTTCATTGGAGGCATCTACCGATTGCGCTCGCGCCTACCCCGGGTGGCCCGGATCAGGATGGGTGTTTTACCGGCAGCGCCGTGGATGATGGTGGAACGGCGACCTTCCTCTACACCGGAGTCTCGGCGGCGGCCCCGGAGCAAGCGACGCTTCGCGACGGCCTGCACAATTTCCGCGAAACGCAATTGCTCGCTACATCGACCGATGCTGATTTGCGCGACTGGAAAAAGCTTGCGCAAGCGGTGATCGAACCGCCACGCGATCCCCTGCTCACCGGATTTCGCGATCCCTTCCTTTGGAAGGATTCAAGCACTTGGTATTTGGGCGTGGCTTCCGGGCACCGTAGGGAGG